>CBIHRH010000006.1:0-26290 GCA_966212365.1 uncultured Emticicia sp.
TTAATTTCGATAAGTGGCAGTATTTTTCAGTAATTGGTAGAAATAGAGGGATAAATAAAAAGGAGATACACGCTTAAATACCCCATCCCTAGCCCTTCCGCGCGGCGTCCGCCCCAACAATGGGGAAGGGAATAAAAAAGCCCCTCTCCCCATTGTTGGGGAGAGGGGCGGTCGGCCGCTGCCGTTGGGGTGTGGGGTTCAAACACATTCTACTTCACATCCAACACCACATACCTAACTTTCTTACGATCATTAGTATAGGTGATATGTACCAGCCCATCGCTCGATTGGATGATCGCAGGGTAGCTGAACTCGCCTTTAGGCTCGTCTTCAAGCACGCATATATCTTTCCAGCTTACTCCGTCGGTTGAAACCGCTACATTGAGTTTCTGACGACCATTCGACCAGTGTTTACCTCTGGTTAACGGATTATAAACAATTACCTGTTTTCCGTTTTTCAGGGTTACAGCATCCGTACCTGAGTTTGGATTCAGTAAGCTCGTTGTTTTCAAAGGCCCCCAGGTTTTACCACCATCTTTCGACCAGGTTTCTACCACATAGTTTTGTTTGCTACGGCAAAGCAACTGCATACGTCCATCAGCATACTGTAAAATACTTGGCTGAATCACACTGAAAGTATCATTCTCTATTGGAATCTTTGTCCAGTTTTTGGCATTCTTATCAGATTTTTCTAAGTGGATATGCCAGATATTTCCTTTCACACTTTCGGTACTGGTTGGGTACAGAATGTCGCCATTTGCCAATTGTATGGGTTTGTTCTTAATTGGCCCTAACATACCCTCAGGCAATTTCTCAGCCTTCGACCATGTCACACCATTATCAGCCGACGTTTTCATTTCTCCCCACCATTCTCTCGGGTTTTTTCCTACTTTATAAAACAGGAACAATTTGCCCTCATTGGTTTTAAATAATACCGGATTCCAGGTTGGGTATCTCAGGTTCTCATCAATCACGCCATCGGCTACTTTCACAGGTGCCGACCATTTGCCGTCTTCATATCTCGCCGTCCAGATACATACATCGGGGTTCGACTCACGGGTACCAGCAAACCATGCTGCCAGCATTTTACCTTTTGATAATTCCACAATGGTAGAAGCATGGCACTCAGGGGTGGGAGGATTCTCAAAAATATTTTCCTTTTTCAGGATAGGGCTCTGGGAAAAACTATTTTTAACGCACAATAAACAAATCAGAATAAATAGGTGTTGAAGTTTCATAGGAATCAATAGTTTTTAAAATGAATAGTATTTGGGAACGGCTAGCCGGAAACATATAGTTGCGGATTCGTATAATGGGTTAAAACTTGCTTTACATGCGTGGCTAGTTGCGCTCAATAAATAAAAGCTGAATATTTCTCAAATATCATAGATTAATACGAATTTAATACAATATATTACTATCCATCTTACAAAAACTTATACATTCACCCGTTGTATGAGCGTATTCAGACTAAACAATCACTTAAATTCATCATTACAAACCCTGACTTATGGAGGCCGTGTTAGAATTCTTAGGTAATATTCCCTGGTGGGTATACCTGCTTTTGATACTTGTTATAATAGGAATCAGAGATATTTTACAAAAAAAACATACTATTGTTCATAACTTCCCGATAGTCGGGCATCTGCGCTATTTCATTGAAAGCGTAGGGCCTGAATTCCGGCAGTATATTGTAGCCAATAACAGGGAGGAACTCCCTTTCAACCGCCGCCAACGCTCATGGATTTATGCATCTTCAAAAAAAGAAAACAATTTTCAGGGCTTCGGTACCGACCAGGATATGTATAGCGCAGGCTATAACTTTATTAAGCCTGCCTTATTGCCATTTAAACTGCCTGCAGGGCACCCGAATATAGCCAACCCCTATCTTTGTCCATCAGCCAAGGTTATCGGCGAATATCATAAACGAAAACACCCCTATCTGCCTAAATCAGTTATTAATGTATCGGGTATGAGTTATGGCTCTTTGTCAGCACCGGCCATAGAATCGCTCAATGTGGGAGCAAATAAGTTTGGCTGTTATCATAATACGGGTGAGGGCGGCGTATCGGCCTACCATAAAAAAGGCGCTGATGTAGTAGTTAATATCGGCACGGCCTATTTCGGCATGCGAGACGATAATGGCAATTTTGTGATGGAAAAACTGGTGCAACTATGCAAAGATAACCCGTCAGTTAAAATGATTGAGCTGAAACTCTCTCAGGGAGCTAAGCCGGGTAAAGGGGGTGTATTGCCTGCCTCTAAATTAACACAGGAATTAGCCGAAATTCGCCACGTACCAATGGGTAAAGATGTTATTTCTCCTGCCAGCCATAGTGCTTTTTCGAATATCCCCGAAATGGTTGATTTTATTGAGAAAATGGCAGCCGCTACCGGACTCCCAGTAGGTATTAAGTCAGCCGTCGGAAAACTGGAAATGTGGGAAGAGTTAGCCGACCTGATGAAAAAAACCGGAAAAGGCCCAGACTTTATTAATATTGATGGGGGCGAAGGCGGCACGGGGGCGGCACCCCCAAGTTTTGCCGACCACGTGGCATTACCTTTCGTTTACGCGTTTTCGTCGGTTTACAGAATTTTTCAGAAGAGAGATTTAAACGATAAAATCACGTTTATTGGCGCCGGAAAACTGGGCTTGCCTGATACGGCTGTTATGGCTTTCGCGATGGGCGTAGACGTTATTAACGTAGCCCGTGAAGCCATGCTATCTATAGGTTGTATTCAGGCACAAGTATGCCATACAAATACCTGTCCTACCGGAGTAGCCACCCAAAACAAATGGTTACAGTCAGGTATAGACCCAACTCTAAAAAGTGAAAGGCTCTATAATTATATGAAAACCATGACCAAAGAGATATTGGAGATATGCCATGCTTGCGGCTACGAACACCCAAGCCAGTTTATGATGGATGATGTAGACGTAGCGATGGGTGATAATAACCGCACGCAATCGCTTCGTACGACCTATCAATACCAGAAAACTCCCGTAAAATTTGAGGGTTTTCAGAAATTATTGGATAATCCTTATTTAGGTGGGAAGGGGTCTCATTGATTGAGATAATAATCTTAACATAAAGAGTATTTAATGGCACAAATTGAGATTAATTTTGGTAATTATGAATACTATTTTAATAATTTACCGTATTTATTTACAGATAAAGGTATTGACCCTTTTTATTTGGTTGAAGACATCCTGCAAATTCAGTATGGAAATAGATGTGTCGATCTTGGGTACTATAGAGGCAAGGTATTGATAATTAAAATTAGCGAGGATTCAGATTGGCAAAAACCACTCTACAAAAAGGTTATCCGTAAGATTGAAAAAGAAAAAATTTATAAGGAACTAAATAAGGCGATTGAGTGGCTCAATCGCCTGCAAGGATAATGCATAAATTTCCTGAATTCAAATATTTGCTTTAACGCCAGGAGTCATTTATAACCGATTCTTAAGACCTCTTTGCTCCTACTGAATCATAGACAATTACTTTTTCCCAAAGGTGCGAGTAATCTTCTATGAATTTCAAATGAATAGGGTGCTTCTGATAGATTTCCTCCTCTTCCAGGTTATCAAAAAACAATAACCACGAAACTGCATAACCGCGTTCAATTACATTTCTATTAGTGCTGGCTGGTGTACCAATATGTACCATCCTGATTTCCGGTACTTTAGATAATACATTCAACCCCTCTATTAATTTAGCTTTATCGGCTTCACTATCCGGATTCTTCAACCAGAAGTATACATGATGCACAAATAGTTCTTTGGTCTTTTTATTGTCAGAAGCAAGAACCGGAGCGGCAGCAACTGAAGCAAGAGCAGTTGTTTTCAGGAATTTTCTACGTGTTGTAATTTTCATTGATTATTTGATTTAAATCTTTATTGACTAATTTAGAGAAAAAGGTTCTCATAGGTTTTAGGCATAGTCGTAAGAGGCTTTATTCTTATATCACGATAGAATACTTCGGCGGCCTCGCTTTGCAATTGTATTTTACCACTGGTAAGTGGCATTTCTTTTCCGTCCGGTTGTATATAGCGTGAGTTTTGCAGCACCATTACTACATGTCCGTTGACAATATGCAGGCTTTTGCCGTTGAAACAAATGAGCTCAATTGTAGTCCATTCTCCGGAAGGACTTTCAAAGTTTCCTGAGCGCATACAATAATAATCTCCCTTACCTTCGAATGTTCCGAAAGGCTGTTTCTCATCAGCAATTCTATTCATAACTCCCTCTGACTGGAAAGAGCGTATATCAATGGCAGAATTGGCCTGGCACCAAAAATCGCCCATATGTCCCTCCATAATCTGAAACTCCTGTGAAAGCATCCATGAGCGCCAGTATTCTACGCCTGCTTCTCCAATAGAGTGATAGAGTATGCCCGAATCGCGTAATTTATTGATTCTTGGTTCATACTTTTTCTCACCCCATTTTACCTGCAATTTCAAATGATAATTTTCATACGATTTACGGGTAAACAGGCAACCATATATTTCTCCGCTTATACGCAGTACAGGGCCATCTTTCTCGGCCAAAACTGAAAACACACCTGATTTATCATTATTATATCCAATGGGCTGAATAGTTTTGTCAGATGCACCCATCGGTATATTTCCATTATAGTCATTCTTATGAGCGTAGCTCAGATAGTTTTCCCATTGGCTTAAATTCTTATCTAAAAGAGGTGTCCACTCTTCCGGCTTATTCACGGATGGGAACAAAATAATGCTAAATACTGCCATTAATGGCATATATAGTTTTTTCATACTCATGGATATTTACTTATAAAATTAGATTAATGATGCAAAACTAGTTTGAAGTGAGCGCTTGCTTATTGTAAAAATCCAATATATATTGGTGCTTTTCTATTCAGTTTATAGATTATGAAAAGATACGTTTTGCATACGCCCTTTAGCATCTATCATTTTGAGGCAAGCACCTGGGTACATTCTGTGCACAAGCATACTTATTTTGAAATTATATTTGTTTTGAGAGGAAATGGAATCCATAATATCAATGGAAATACCTATGCATATTCAGCCGGAGATATCTTTCTTTTAGGCCCCGAAGATTATCATCATTTTGAAATTGCAGAAATAACCGAATTTTGCTTCATTCGCTTCAATGAATCGATTTATAATGCCCAGACCGAGCAGAAAGAGAATACCTGGCAACAAATTATGAAAACGTTGTTGTATACTTCTTCGCAAAGCAGAGGTACGATCGTATATGATAAACACGAGCGAAAAAAGCTACATAATCTATTATGGGTGCTGGAAGAAGAATATGAAAATCAGCAATCTCAATACTTCGAACTGATTCGTAATAGTATCATGCGAAGTATGATGATTATTCTGGCCAGAAATCTGTTTGGGCAAACACCCGCCAGCCCGGTACTGAAAGATTCGGTGGAAGCTATTTTTATGTACATTAAACAACATATACATAATCCGGCAGAACTAACTATAGAACATCTGGCAGATGTATTCAATTACGCCCCTGACTATATTAGCATATTCTTTAAAAAACATACAGGAGAATCTCTCAAGCAATATATTACCAAGCATAGAATGAAACTGATTGAAGCACGCCTGCTATTCAGTCAGCTGACTATTACAGAAATTGCCGATGAGTTTGGGTACACTGATGAAAGCCACTTCTGTAAACAGTTTAAAAAATTTACGGGTAGTACACCAACGGCTTTTCGGAGAAGGGATTGAAAACATTCTGTTTCTCTTCACTCAATCATATTTTTCCTTATCTTCGGATTCTAAAAACTCCCTTAACAAACTACTCCATGAAAAAATGTTTACTCCTGCTATGGATCTGTATTTATGCTTCATCGGCTTTTTCACAAACAAATACGGTTATCAAGACTGTGCTTGAAGACATAAAGGCATTCAATAAGCAGGAATCTACGGGTGATGAGGATAATTCACCTTATCCCTTTGGTAAAAATCGTGAAGAAGATTTTCTGCGCAGATACCAGTTCTACAAAAAGGAATCGGATAAACTGAACAGCATTAATGAGAAAGACCTCAGTTTCGACGATCAGATAAATATTGCCTTACTGAAATACACTGTCAACGATGAATTGATTTCTTATGAATACAAAGAATACCTGAACCCTATTCTGGCCGATGCTGGTTTTCATACGGGTTTACCGGCTATGGGTTCGCGTACCTATTCAACCAAAAAGGAATTTGACCGATACATTAACTCTTTGAAAGGCATCCGCCTGTTTGTGGATGAAAATCTGGATTTAATGAGGAAGGGCCTGGCTTTGGGTATATCTCAACCCAGTGTAGCATTGAAAGGCTATGAAGCCACTTATAATAGCCAGATTATAGATAATTATGAGAAATCTGTTTTCTGGCAACCCTTTAAACAAAAGCCATCTGCTATTACAGAAGCAGACTGGGCGCAATTGCAGGTCGAAGGCAGAAAGCAAATAGAACAAAACGTGATTCCAAGTTTTCAGAAAATAAGCGATTTCTTTGAGAAAGAATACCACCCTAAAACCCGGACTACTTTGGGGGCATCACATTTCCCGAATGGCAAAAAGTATTATGCCGAAAAAGTAAAGCACTATACCACCACCAATATGACTCCTGATGAAGTCTATAATATAGGGTTAAAGGAAGTTGAGCGCATAAAAAAAGAAATGCAACAGGTGCTGGATGATGTTAAATTCAAAGGTTCTATCAAAGATTTTATCAATTATCTCCGAAATGACCCGAAGTTTTACCCAACTACAGGTGAGCAATTATTGAAAGAAGCTTCTTTTATTGCCAAAAAGATTGATGGCAAGCTTCCGCTCCTATTCGGCAAACTACCTCGCCAACCTTATGGCGTTGTGCAGGTGCCTGATTACCTTGCCCCTACTTATACAGCAGGTCGATATAGCGGTGCGAATATCAAATCAAAAAATGCAGGTAACTATTGGGTAAATCTCTACAACCTACCAAGCCGTACGCTCTACACGCTCGAAGCATTAACTTTACATGAAGCAGTACCGGGCCATCACTTACAAATTGCCCTGACACAGGAATTAGAAAACCTGCCTGAGTTCAGAAGAAACCTTTATGTAAATGCCTACGGCGAAGGCTGGGGATTATATGGCGAGTATCTGGGCTATGAATTAGGCTTATACAAAGACCCTTACAGCCTGTTTGGCCGCTTGACCTACGAAATGTGGCGTGCATGCCGATTAGTAATTGACGTAGGCATACACGATAAAGACTGGACAAGAGATCAGGCTGTTAGCTTCTTAGCTGATAATACTGCGCTTTCGCTTCATGAAGTAAATACTGAAATCAATCGATACATTTCCTGGCCGGGACAAGCATTGGCTTATAAAATCGGAGAAATAACGATTAAAACTCAACGCAAAAAAGCAGAAATGCTATTAAAAGATAAATTTGATGTAAGAGAATTCCATGACCTGGTTCTTTCGCAGGGAACGGTTACTATGTCTATTTTAGAGAGGATGGTAGAGAAGTATATTGATGAAGAACTGAATAAGAAGACGACGGAATAATAGGCCAGCGTGTCACGGCTCTACTCGTCCGTAAAAGGCCGTGGCACGCTTCGGTGCTAGGAATATCAAATACCCATATTGGATTATTATTTTAACGACATTTTAAATCACTCATAATCCTCTGCTAAGCGTGCCACGCCCTTTTGAGCCCGAGTATAGGCGTGACACGCGGGCTATACCCAATCAATTCCTTTCTTTAATAAACGCAAAGTCTTTTCCTCTGGACTACCTGCTTCAGGTTGATAATCATATACCCAGTTAGCAACTGGAGGTAAGCTCATTAGGATAGACTCTGTACGACCGTTGGTTTCAAGACCAAATTTTGTACCTCTATCCCATACCAGATTAAATTCTACGTAGCGTCCACGACGAAGCATCTGCCAGTTGGTTTCACGCTCTCCATAAGGCAATTGGCTATTCTTTGCCATCAGATAAGTATAAATAGGTGCAAAGCTCTCACCTACCGATTGCACAAAGGCAAATATATCTTCTTTTGGTGTCTCTTCCTTTGGCTTCAGGTAATCAAAGAAAATCCCACCTACTCCACGGGTTTCATTTCTATGCGGAATAAAAAAGTAATTATCTGCCCATTCTTTATATTTCTGATAATACTCGGCCGAATGCTTATTGCAAGCCGCTTTTAATTGCAGATGAAACCATCTGGCATCTTCCTCTACAACATAGTGCGGTGTAAGATCAATACCACCACCAAACCAGCAGATGCCATTTTCTAACTCAAAATAACGTACATTCATATGGATAATAGGCACCATCGGATTTACAGGGTGTTGCACAATCGAAACACCTGTGGCGAAATAGTTTGACTTTTCACTCAGATTGAGTTGCTTTTGTAGTGCATCAGATACTTCACCTGAAACGGCTGAGAAGTTTACGCCACCTTTGGCAATGATATTTCCGTCAGTTATGACACGGGTTCGTCCACCACCGCCACTATGGTGTTGCCAGAGGTCTTCGCGAAACTTTCCTTTGCCATCTGTATTTTCTATGGCCTGGCATATATTATTTTGAAGGGTCTGGAAGTATTCGGCAATATTTTCTTTGGATAACATAAGATTCTTTTCAAATTTTGTGACAAATTTAGCGACAATAAAGCGCTACCAATAATAATTTTCTTTTTATCTGATAAACAAGTATAAATAGTGATTGGTATATAGTCTTTATTTTAATCGCTCATTTACTCAATATAAAATATGCAACTAAAAGGATTAACAGCCGTAGTTACAGGAGGGGCATCAGGACTAGGAGAAGCCGTAGTACGAAGATTCATAAAAGCGGGGGCCAATGCCATTATTGTGGATTTGAACGAAGAAAAAGGCAAAGCATTGGCAGATGAATTAGGTTCAGTAGCCGAATTTGTTAAATGCGATGTTTCGTCTGAACAAGACGCACAACATGTGATGAATCAGGCAATAGCCAGATTTCAGGCTATTCATATATTGGTAAATTGTGCCGGAATTGCACCACCTGCCCGCACTGTTGGCAAAGAAGGGCCTCATTCATTGGCACATTTTCAGAAGATTATCAATATCAATCTGGTAGGTTCTTTTAATATGATTCGTCTGGCAGCTTTCGAGATGTCGAATAATATACCGAACGAAGAAGGTGAAAGAGGCGTTATTATCAATACAGCTTCTGTAGCTGCCTATGACGGGCAAATTGGACAAGCTGCCTATTCTGCTTCCAAAGGTGGTATAGTTGCCATGACACTACCAATAGCCCGGGATTTATCCAGAAACGGTATCAGAGTAATGACTATAGCGCCGGGTATTTTCAAGACCCCGTTAATGGCCTCATTGCCCGAAGAAGCGCAACAATCCTTAGGTCAGCAAGTGCCATTTCCGCCACGTTTAGGCCACCCAGACGAATATGCCCAATTAGCCCAAAGCATCGTAGAAAATACCATGTTAAATGGCGAAGTAATCCGTTTGGATGGCGCTATCAGGATGGCACCAAAATAAAAGAATTAGTGATTGAGCGGCCGCCGCGCGGAGATTTAGTGAATGAGTGATTAGTCTTGAACTTTGATTTACCTGATTCAATGATTACACTGATTTAGTTTAATTAATTAGTTCTATTATCATAAATTAAATGACTTAATCATTTCAAGTCATTTAAATCAAAATAATCAGGTAAATCAAAGTTCAAGACATAATCACTCAATATATATGTTCTCATTACAAAATATCATTCGTCCTCATATCCTTACATTGACCCCTTATGCCTCTGCGCGTGATGAATATACCGGAAAGGAGGGCATTTTTTTAGATGCCAACGAAAATCCTTTCGGGGCTGTTATTGCAGGCAATTATAATCGTTATCCAGACCCCTATCAGGCAGAAATCAAAGAGAAACTGGCTATTATCAAAGGCGTTCGTCCAGGTCAGATTTTCCTGGGCAATGGTTCTGATGAGGCTATCGACTTGTTAATCCGTGCTACTTGTGAGCCGAAAGAAGATAATATTATCACGATGCCGCCAACCTATGGCATGTATAAGGTTTGTGCTGATATTCAGAACACGCCTGTCATACAGGTATCCCTCACGCCTGATTTTCAGATACGAGTTGATGAGGTATTGGCGGCTGTTGATGAGCATACCAAATTGATATGGGTTTGTTCTCCTAACAATCCATCAGGTAACCTGGCGAAACGTGAGTCAGTTATTGAGATTCTGGATAATTTCAAAACAGGTTTAGTCATTGTTGATGAAGCTTATATTGATTTTACGGAAGCTGAATCATTTACTAAGTTGCTGGATACTTATCCGAATCTGGTAGTATTACAGACTTTCTCAAAAGCATGGGGATTAGCAGCCCTACGTTTCGGAATGGCCTTTGCTTCGGAAGATTTGATTAAGATTCTGAATAAAATCAAGTACCCTTATAATCTGAATGCCGTTACGCAAGCTTTGATTCTGGAGGCATTGGATAATGAGGAAAAGAAAAATAACTACGTAAAGGAAATCCTAAAAGCCCGTACAAATCTGGTCAATCTTTTAGAAGATTTATCTGTAGTGAAACATATCTATCCAACAGATTCTAATCAGCTATTAGTAAAATTTGATGATGCCAAAGGGGTTTTTAAATACCTGATTGATAGAAAAATCATCACCAGAGACCGCTCGAACGTTCAGCTCTGCGAGGGTTGTATCCGTATTTCTATCGGTACTGATGCAGAGAATAGTAGTTTGGTTGAGGCGTTGAAGGGGTATTGATTTTATGTCTTACAGATTTGTATCCCATAGGGATGCTATATCGGTAGAAAAGATTAGATTATATCATTTCAAAGTCCCGTTAGGGACGGTATATTGAAAACAATATACCGTCCCTATGAACTTTTTTCATTCATACACATTGTCTTCTACTGATATAGCATCCCTACGGGATATGAACACTCAGATAAACTGCTAATTTATATGATTGACAAAATAAACTAATCTCACATCGGCTCCTTATTATTATTATTCATCTTAAATTCACTGGTAGACGAATAAATACTAATCCAATATTCTTTGGTTTCTCCGCTTAATACTTTGGTATTAATCTGGTCTTTTCCGTTATTGGCAATCAGACCAAAAATCAAATCCTGTTTTACGGGTTCTTTAGAGATATTTTTGTAAACCAGACGGTATTCTCCGTAACCAATCTTTTTGGTAAACTCCGGCAGATGATTGTTCGCATTAAAACTATTCCCATAAACCGGATGCAAACCGCTTATGGTGTTTTTGCAATAGCAAACCAACTCACCTGATTTGGTATACAACCAATACTCACAAAAGCTATTTGCTATGCCCTTATCGACACCTACATAAGTAACAGGCATCATCACAATACTATGTGAAGGGAAATCGAAATTAATATCCGGTGGAGTAATTGCATGAAAATCAAAGATATGCACACCTTCTTCACCAGGTGTATTTTTCATCACATCTGTTTTCAGGGTATCGGGGTGAACTACCAGTTCATTTCCATTATTAGCAGGCGGTTTCACGGAAGGCTTCCCTCCTCCTCTGGCGGATAATTGCTCATTAACAGTTTCAAATGAGGCGGGCACAGGAACTACATTGGTACAGGCTACAGCAGTTATTCCGACAATGGAATAAAGAAGGCTCTTTTTAACTCTTTTACTCACAATTTTTTGGGGTGTAAAGGCAAATTTCAAAAAATGTTTAACGAGACTTCGCAATTTTAATTATACACTCTCTTTGATATTCTTCATATAATCCAACCATTAGGTCAGATTATGCTATAAATAAACAAGGGTGTAAAAATCGCTTTTACACCCTTGACTGTCAATTGATTGAAAAGGTTGGAATGCTCAGATTACTTTTCCGTGCTCAACCAGTCTTTTCTTAACTTTAACTGTGCCGGAGTCGGATTATCAACCAGTTTCAACACGTTTTTCTCGGTAACATCTACTACCATTGCAGGCGAAGATAATTTGATGATTTCCTCTTTACCCTCACTGTTTTTGCGGACTACTTCCATTGTCACCATATCACCTTCTTTGGTATTGTTGTTATACTCATCCAGCAAATGCTGTGCTTTCTGAATATCAAACGGCTGGCCATTTAATGATACTATTTCGTCATTCAACTGATAGCCCATTTTCTTACCAAACTCATTGATTTTACTCACGTTACCGATTTTGATACGTTTTGTTTGTGCATTGAAACCTAAGCTGATACCACCCAGGCTGATTTTCTTGATAGTAGCTTCTGGTAAATACTCAATACCTACCAATTGCAAAGTTTCAGACAATGGCAATGGCTCAGGGCCTTCTACATATTTCGCAAAGAACTGACGGATTTCAGGATAAGTCAAAGAAGTAATTTTATCAAATAACTCATCATCTTTGAATGATTGGGTTTTACCATAAGTTTTGGCTAAATCACGCATTAAGGTTTGTGTACCATATTTACCATCTGATAGTTGGCGTAGTTTAATATCCAGACATAAAGCAATCAAAGCACCTTTGTTATACACATTCATGTATTGGTTTTTGTATTTGTCCAATACGTCTTTACTCATTTCAGTAAACGGCACTTTATCGTTCATCATCTTCATGGTTGTCATTTTCTGGCGCAACATATCCAGGTATTGCGGCATCGTTATCAAACCATATTTAATCTGCATATGCCCTGCTGCGTATTCTGTGGCTCCTTCATACATCCATAGGTGTTTCGACATCTTAGGTGTATTATAATCAAAATCACCGATTTCTTCTGAGTGGATGCTCAAAGGTGTAATGATATGGAAGAATTCGTGTGAGGCCACATCTTTCACCGTTTGTGAAAGCTCTTTTGAAGTACCCTCAGGCAAATAGTAAAATGATGAATAAGAGTGTTCCAAAGCACCATAGCTCATCAGATTAGGATTATCGGACAATACAATCAGGAATGCATATTTCTGAATCGGTAATTTACCCCCCAGATATTCTTTCTGCGCATTCAGCATTGAGTTGATATTGGCCGCGATTTCTTTAGAATTAGCCTCTTTATTTGGTGAGAATACAGAAACTAATATATCGGCACCACCGATTTTTAATACAGTCGTATCCGGACGGGTATAAAGGATAGGAGCATCTGATAAATCCATATAATTGGCTGCTTCGAATACATCTTTTGTTGCCGAAGTAGAGGCGAAAGTCATAGAAGTAGCGCCATAGAAACCCTCAGGCTTAGTAAATGAAACCTGATATGGCACTTTTTTCATACCATCGAAATAACCGAAGAAACAAAAGGTATTTACGGCAAATTTTTTGTTGGCATCAATATCACTTCCGGCTGGTTCGAAGATTTTCTCACCTTTAATTTCCGGCGAATCCCAGGTATCATCTACTTTATAAGTGATTTTGCTAAGACTTTGTGCATTTCTGATAGTCCAGCTATTAACATCGGCTCTATCAACGGGTAATGCCTCTCCTTTTGCATTAAAAGCCTTGAAGTCTGACACATAACGGCCAAAATCATAATTGGCATAGGTACCCGGTACAATCTTAGGCAGGAAATATGTTATCTGGTCAGTATTGATTTTAGGAACAACTAAAGTAACCTCTAATTTATCGTTTTCAACTTTGGTTAAATCAACAGAGAATTGATAGAGATTATCTTTTTGTGTGGAAGAGGAAGAACTTACAGATGCTTTTCTGGTACAAGCCGTCATCACAGCCATAGTCAGAAGCATATATGCTATTTTTTTCATAGATAAATATATAATTTGTAATAAATAAAACTCACGTAGTTCATAAAAACGTGTAAAGTTACCAAATCGTATGAGACTATAAAATAGACAAAAAAACAACCCCACACCCCAACCCCTCTCCCCAACAATGGGGAGAGGGGCCGTAACTCCCTTCCCCACTGTTGGGGAAGGGCTGGGGATGGGGTATCAATTAACATCCTTCCCATCCTCCAGTTTCTTAATCATCCCCTCTACACTGTTCTTATTCAAATCATCCGGTGCCTGGGTCAGGGCTACTTTCATGTGTTCCAACGCCTTTTTATAATCTCCCGTAGCCGAGTATCCTCTACCTAAACCAACATTGGTAGTAAATTGATTTGGGTTTTTATCATAATTAGTCTTAAAAACTTTCAGTGCCTCCTGCGATTGTTTCATTCCAATTAAAACCCGACCATACTGATGCAATTCAATCATACTGCCCATCGGAACCGCTTCGTCCATTAATGTTTTGGCTTCTCCCAATCTGTTTAGTCTGGCTAGCACACCTGCTTTGGTACTTAAAGTCTGAAAATTCTTTTGACCTACAAAACGTGCTGTAATGGCTTCATCAGCCCAGGCAAGTGCCTGCTCTAATGCTACATTGTTTTGCATACAGTAATTGGCCGCCTGAACAAAAGACTGCCATTTAAAGCCTGGTTTGGTATGCAGTTCGTTTCTGAAAGATGCCAATTGGACCTTGTTCACATCTACCTCTACTTTAAAAGGTATCATGCGTTTTTCCCATAGCAATGCAATAGTCGCTGAATTATCAGTCTGATTCATAAATTCATATTTCAACCATTCTACACTTTTATCTAAAGGCTGGCTTTTTACGTTAACACGAAGAGCATCCTGTGCAGGGTCATAATAAAAACTACCCCAAGAATTATTAGCCTTATTGAAAATCAATGTATTGTCAGTTTCACCCAGAATAATATGAAAGCCATACGTACCAGCAGCTAAATCTTTACCTTCTATTTTTACGTCGTTTGAGAAACTAATAGTAGTATTTTCATTAGCGCCTGCGCGCCAGGGAGCAGCTTTGCTGGTTCCGAAACCTAAGTCAACCAGGCCATAGTGTGCCACAGGTGTCCCCCAGATTTTACCCTCACGGCCTTTCACACCCGGACGTCCATAATTAATGGTTATGTTGGTAATACCAATCTGTTCAGATACTGATGCTTTTTTGTTTCCTCCGTCAGGTGCTGCAGTCAGGTCGCCCTGGGCAAATGTCATAAAGCCTGCTAATAGCAAACCCATAGCAAGTAAAATTGTCTTTTTCATGTTTTTAATGATTGTTGATTAAATAATAGTATGATAATCCTAATAAGGCTTTTAAGAAGCATGGCAAATAACTAAAAAAAAATGCGCTTTCTATCACCCATTTATGGGGATATTTCGTTGTTAATACTCAATGTCGCCTATTCTGCCAGTCAGACACGCCTTTTTAGCCTAATTCCCATAGAAAAAGTCTATTTTTGCGAATCTTAAAAAATAAGGTTATGGTATTAGATTTTTCAATTGTCGATGTATTTGCAGAGCAAAAATATCAAGGCAATCAATTGGCTGTTTTCCATAATGCCCAAAGCTTGACTGATGAACAGATGCTTCGGATCGCCCGTGAAATTGGCTTTCAGGAATCAACTTTTATTCTTTCTGATAGAGCAGAAGAGGGAGCATACGACGTAAAAATCTTTACGCCCGAATACGAAGTGCCCTTCGCTGGACACCCAACACTCGGCACAGCCTTTATTTTGATGAAAGAATCAGAGACTGAAGTAATACTGAATCTGAAAGTAGGAAAAGTACCTGTGAATGTAGCAGACGAAATACTCTGGCTTGAAATCAGTAATCCGACTTTTGGTGAAACTTTTACTGCTGATATAGCGCCTTTGCTGGGTATGAAACCGGAAGATATAGACGAAACCACACCTATACAACTGGTGTCTACCGGGTTACCATATCTGATTATTCCTGTAAAAACCCTGAGAGCCGTTCAGGAAATGAAATTGAACGACCCTGTAATTAAAGAATGGCTGACAGAAAATAAGCTTTACAAAACTAACTCACCCGATGGCCTGACAGTAGCATTCTTTGCCTTTACTGACGAGACCCATGCCCAAGTGAATCACGTGCATGCCCGCATGTTTTGCCTGGAGAATGACAAAATTGTAGAAGATGCAGCCACAGGAAGCGCCAACTCCTGTTTATTGGCCTATCTGCTTAAATACGAATTACCAATGGTACACAAGCTGGTAGAACAGGGCTATGAAATGAAGCGCCCGTCTTTAATCAATATCAAGGGAGAATTAAATCAGGTAGGGAACTATAAATTACAGGTAGGTGGCAAGGTACAATTAGTAGCACAAGGCAAATGGTTTGTGTAAACGCAAAATTTTACGATTTTTGTATCACCTAAACACAATTAACAATCCAACCTACGCCCAATGGCTAAAAATACATTCCGAAGCAAAACACCCTCACCTGCTAAAACGTCATCTGCACAACCCAAATCCAGACTGGCTTCCATTTGGGTGCGGCTCAAGCGAACGCTTATCAAATTCATTATATTTTTCTTTACCTCTACTATTGCCGCAGTTATCCTGTTCAAATTCGTGCCTGTGCCTTTTACGGCCACCATGCTTTCAAGGAAAATTGAAGCCATAGCAGAAGGCAAAGACAGTGAAATTTATTACGACTGGAAATCATACGACAAAATATCGAGAGAAGCACCACTGGCAGTAGTAGCAGCCGAAGACCAGCTTTTCCCGGAACATTATGGATTTGACTTTAAATCAATGAGCAATGCTTTTCAGCGGAATATGAAGGGCAGGAAGATTCGTGGGGCCAGTACTATCTCTCAGCAGGTAGCCAAGAATGTGTTTTTGTGGCAAACACGTAGCTATATCAGAAAAGCCATTGAAGTATACTTTACAGCACTGATAGAATTGATATGGGGCAAACACCGTATTCTGGAAGTTTATCTCAATGTAGCCGAAATGGGTAGTATGACCTTTGGGGTTGAAGAAGCCTCCAAACGTTATTTCGGAAAATCTGCTAATGACCTGACTCGCGAGCAGGCAGCCCGTATCGCTGCTGTATTACCAAGCCCCATCAAATGGTCTATATCTAAACCAGGTCCTTATGTAGTTCGTCGTACAGGGCAAATCTCCCGTCAGATGCGAGCCTTAGGTGGCCCTGCGTATTTAAGTGGGTTGAGGAAATTTTAAAAGAAATTCATTCAACGCTATTAAATGACAGCGAATAAATTCGCCGTCTAAAATAACAAAGGTCTTTTTTGCATACAATGCCGGACTTAAGTCCGGCTTACTTAATAAAATTATTCCTTTGTTGTCTTAGACGGCGAATTCATTCGCTGTCATGTAAGTTTTATGTAAATCCTATTTCAACCCCGCCTCCAAATCATTAATCTTCTTTAAATCAACTTTGCCGAGAGTAGCATATTTTTTCGCTTCTGCTAATTCTTTTCTGGCAGTAACTATATCACCTTTTCTTTGTTTTGCGCGGGCAGATTGGTAATAATACTCGGTTAGTTGTCCGTTGTCTTTCAATAGCGGCTTTGCTATGGTTAAGTATTTTTCAGCCTGGGGTAGGTAGGTTTTATCAGTAGTGATATCTAAAACAAAAGAAGCAATGAAAGTCTGGGCAGCGCCGTTGGCGGCCAGTTTTCTGGCAAAATTATCTATTACACCCATTGCCGCGTCAATTTTCCCTTCTCTTACCAATGCCTTAGCCTCAAATTGCCAGGTAGCCCCTTCGGCATATTGTCCGAAGCCTACCTTATTCATATACTCCTTCACCTTATTGATTTTGGCCAATGAATAGGATTGGCCTCTTAAACTGTACAAAGAATTTTGGATAATCACGCCATAGATATTCTGTTCACCACCAGGATGTCCTCCCGCAATTTCATATTGTTTGGCTTCTTCTACGTGGTCGAGCCAGTATTGGGCAAAACCATTATCAATATCTTCTACTACTTTTTTGGTAACCGCCCAGCTAATCGGGCCGTTCAAGTCTTCTTTAGGGAAGACATCATATAATGCTTTGGCAACGGCCAGATTGGTAGCGGTATCTTTTACCACGCGGCTATAGTAAGCATAGCTGATTAAGAAATTCAAATCTCTTTCTCCAGCGTCGTAGCGTTTTTTATAGCTTGATGCTCTTTTTCCAGGGTCAAGAGCTATTTTACCTATATTAATTACTCCATCGTCTTTGGGTTCGCCCCCTTCTGCCTGATGCACCAGATTAGTCTCAGGGTCAAAAAACAAAAACATAGGAAAATTAGGCAGGGTAATTCCTTTTGAGTTAAGGAATTTTACCTGTTCGGCTTTCTCACCATTGAGTTTATAATTGATAAAATTCTTATTATAAAACTCTCCTACTTTCGCCGATTTCATAACCGGTTCAAATGTCATACATACAGGGCAAGTAGGCAGATAACATTCCACAAAAACCAGCTTGTTGGCTGCCTTGGCTTTTTTGAATGCAGTTTCAATATCTGTCTCCCAGACAATACCCTGAGCAAAAGTAAATTGTGCCAATAGTGCACAAACAAGCAATAAATATATTCTCTTCATATTAAGGCTTTAATGAAGCAACAAAGTAAAGAAGAAAACTGAATGCAGCAAAAACATTAACAATTCCTTAAGTATTTTATTTGTGGCGCGAACCGAGCGACCGTCGCTTCCAGTTCGAAGTATTGAATTAACCGCGAACTGGAAGTTCGCGCCACAAATTATACTAATTACACCCCTTTATCTGAGCTGTAAATACGCTTCTTGAATCAGCTACAAAGCCGGGTTTTAATAAGATGGATTTACCTGCTTCGAAAGTAACTACCGGGGAAGGAGAGAAATTAGGATCACCGATTTTTTTATCTGATTCTATGCTGTTGACTGATTTTATTATTTCATTCCCTATAGTGATATTCGTGCTCATCACAACAGCCGAAGCTACCACAGTTACATCAACTGTGGCAGAACCACCTGTGCTACATTGTACAAAATAAGTGGTGCTAGCCGTAGGACTTACACTAATAGCTGTACCAGTCAGGGTGCTTACACCACCCAACCATGAAATTGTTCCGGTACAACCTGCGGCTGTTAAGGTAACTGATGAGCCCGGACAAACCACTGGTTTGGCAGGTGTGATAGTAATAAAGTTTTTCCCCCCACAGTTTGTTCCGGCAGTAATGGTAATAGTTTTTTCAGCACCTCTACAGCCTGTATTAGATTCACACCAGCCTTTATAAGTGCCCGGCTCTGTAATCTGTCTGGTAGCTTTGTAATAGCCCGCTGGCGCATCACCGTTTGATACAGCCGAATTACTCCAATAAAAGCTGTCTGTTGTGCTTAAACATTGTCCGGTAAGAATAACTGTATTGCCTTTACAGATAGTGGCATTATCTGCAGTAATACCCGGCTGCCCGGGTACTCTGTTGACCGTTACAGTAAATACCGATGATGAATCGCTATTACAACCATCATACGTGGCCACAGCTCTGTAATTAGTTGTTGAGGCTGGAGAAGCTATCAACGACATTCCCGTTGCTCCACCTGACCAATGAAAAGTAGCATCAGGATTATTAGCAGGTGCTGAGGCTGATAAAGTTACGCTTTCGCCCGCACAAATAGCGTTTCTGCCCGAAATAACAGGGGTTACAGGCTTTGCTTTTACCAATACCTCATTGGTAATTACTCTTCGGCTATTACAAATCCCATTCACACATGCTGCATAATATTTTGTAGTCACTGTCGGGCTTTGGCTAAGATTATTGTCTGTGCCTATAATTGTATTTCCCGTTGATGAATTATACCAGGTGATAGTCCCCAAGGCACAGGTTGCTGTCAGGGTGATACTTTCTCCTTTACAAATGGCTGTGCTACTTACCGAAACATTTGTTGGATCAGAAGGTTGTTGTGTCACTACCACCTCAGCAGTAGAAACAGTTTCGCTAAAGCAAGGCCCGTTGGTACAAGTGGCATGATATACGGTGTTCACTTTGGGTGCATAGGTAAAAGCCGTATCAGAATCCAGACTGGTTTTATACCAATGTAAGGTTCCTACCAGACACGAGCCCGACAAAGTAATTTTTTCACCGTTGCAGATAGCTGTTTTACTGACAGCAACACCCGTCGGGTTACTAACTTGCTGATAAACTACTATCTGACTGGTGGCCACTCTATTGCTCTTACAATTTCCATTTTCACAAGCCACATAATAAGTGGTGGTAATGGTTGGTCGGACAATAAAGCTATCACCCGTTCCCAAAGCTGTTCCACCTGCAGACGAATCATACCAGGTTGGTGTTCCCATTGAGCAAGAGGCAAATACATATACCCCGGTTCCCTCACAAAGCTCTGTTCCACCCTGATATACATCGGTTGGACTAGTTGGTTGCTCTGTTACTACCACCGTTTCGGTAGGTAAATAATCACTGATACACGTACCATTGATACAATAGGCATAATAAACACTGGTTTCAGTGGGTGTGTAAGTAGGCACAAGATCGTACTGTTCTACTCCTTCTGTTGTATAAGCTCGTATCCATTGTATATTCCCAATAGAGCAAGAGCCTGTCAAAGTAATACTTTCACCATTGCAGATAGCCGTTTTGTTAACGGCTAGTCCGGTTGGATTAACAGGTTTGGTATAAAATACCATTTCCTCCATAGCTACTCTTTCACTACTGCAATAGCTTGTTTCGCAAGCAGCATAAAAGGTAGTGGTTTTGTTTATGGATATATAAACCGTTCCACCCTCATAGGCAGGTGTTGTAGCTGTAGCAGAATCATACCATTTAAGCGTCCCACTGGCACAAGAACCACTTAAACTATTAGACATTCCACTACAAACTGTTATTGACCATTGGGAAAGATTAGTCGGTTTAGCAGGTGTCGGCCTTACAGTTACTTCTTCTGTGGCTACTCTTTCGCTTTTACAGATGCCATTCTCACAGGCTGCATAATATATTGTATTTTCTGTAGGGCTATGGTCGAAATTATTTCCTGTACCCAGTGCTGTTGCAGCCGTGGCTGAACTATACCATGTTACCTCTCCGACAGAGCAATTGGCCGATAAGGTAACAGGCTCTCCACTACAAACTACTGACTTATCCACTGATATATTAGTCGGATTAGTCGGCTGAGTAGTAACAACAACCATATCGGTATTTGCCATTTCGCTCTTGCAGTCACCATTGATACAAGTGGCATAATAGGTATAAGTATCTGTTGGTGTAATGGTCAGACCGCTACCTGTACCAATACTTGTATCTGCTACTGAATCATTATACCAGGTAAGCGTACCTGAAGCACAGGCAGCCATTAAAGTAATGCTAGTTCCACTACAAATAGCTGTTTTACTGGTTGATACTTCTGTTGGTTTTGAAGGCGTAGTAGTTACTACTACCTGTGATGTAATTACTCTGCCGCTCTCACAAATACCATTTATACAAATGGCATAATACTTAGTGGTGACCAATGGGGTTTGAGTGATAATAGAGCCCGTTTCAAGAAATACATCTTCTTCTTCGCCTATTTTATACCAGGCAACATCTCCTACCGAACAAAAAGCCGATAAAGTAATGCTAGTTCCACTACAAATAGCTGTCTCACTTACCGTAACATCCGTTGGGTTAACTGGTTGTTCTTTCACATTTACTGTACCCGCCAATACTCTTTCACTCTTACAGTCACCGTTTTCGCAAGCAACATAATACGTAGTCGTTATGCCCGGCACTTCTCCCCAATTGCCTGTACCTACACTTGTCTGGTCATATTCGCCTTCATACCAGGTAGCTGTACCATAATCGCAACTGGCAGAAAAACTCACAAACCAGCTGGAACAAACATTGGTCTGGTCAATCGAAACGCTTGTCGGGTTGCCCGGCTGGTCTGCTACTATTATATCTGCTACCCATATTCTTGCCGTTTTACAATCTCCGTTTTCACAGGCAACATAATAGGTAGTGTTATATGCGGGTGACTCCTGAATGCTTGAGCCTGTATTGATGACACTTCCTCCACTCAATTGCGTATACCATTTTACAGTGCCTATCGGACAGGTAGCCGCTAACGATACGCTCGTACCACTACAGATACTGGATCTATCTATTGATACACTCTCAGGTGCGGTAGGCATAGTTGTAACTACCACTTCGCTGGTAGCAACCCGACTGGTACTATTTAAACCATATTCACAGGCGGCATAGTAAGTAGTGGTGATTGTAGGTGAAATACTGAAAGGTGAACTCGTGCCAATACTACTGCCACCTGAGGCACTTGTATACCAGTTGAGGGTTCCTTCGTTACAAGTGCCCGAAAGTGATATCGTTTCACCGGAACAAATAGTAGTACTGCTGACTGAAACATCGCTTGGGGTAATCAGCGCCGGACTTTTTAAGAAGAATCCTCCAAAACCAGTTGTAGCAAAGCTCACCTCCCAACGGTTGCCAGTATCATTCCATACAATATCGGCATCATCTGGGTTTATTGGACTGACTGCACCTGAATAACTATCCGGTAAGCCTGTCCCTTCTTCGCTGATACCCTCTCTTTTTTCAATCATAATACTACTAATACCTGCAGTATCGGCACTGTCAGTAGGAAGTTTTGGTATATCTGCTGCGACTGCTGCATTATATGCGTCAAAATCGGCCTGTGTAAAATATAAAGTTACTTTAGCAGTAGTATTTTCAGGATTAGATTCAGGGTAGACTTCATGGTGCCTTCTTACATAGTTATCGGTTGTGGTTTCTATCCACACTTTGCTGATGATATTACCACTGACCGGGTTATTGCCTATAGCATCGGTAGTAGCAATCAGGTTATTAAATACATCGCAATGGCAGGTGGTTGTAGCGGGAAAAGTTTGTATCTGGCTATTATAGCTTATTGCTTTGCCAGAGTTATCAATAATTTTATTAACAGAAGTACAGGTGCCTAATGCCCATAACTCCGAAGTATAACTAACCCCATCTATTGTAGCATTTGCCAGAAAAAATAATTTCCCATCAACATTAGTAGGGGAATAGGGAACTGAGCCATTATAACCCGGATTAATATCTTTTACTAATACTGTTCCGTTGTCTGAACCATCACTTTTCCATAGTTCATGGCCATTCGATAAGGTATTAGCCCAGAAATACAAGGTTCCGTTCACATCAGTTAAATTGGTAATAGAAGCCCCTGTAATGCCCGGATAAACATCCTTTACCAAAACTGTTCCGGCATCCGAACCATTAGTTTTCCATAATTCCCAGCCATTTATTCCGTCATTGGCTATAAAAAACACGGTACCACTAACATTCACAAAACTTTGCGGGTCAGCTCCTGACGCACCGGTTATAATGTCTTTCACCACCATTGTTCCTGCTTCATTCCCATCACTCTTCCATAATTCTCTGCCATAGTCGGGGTGAGTAGCTGTAAAATACGCTGTGTTTCCCACGCCGATTACCTGGGTGATGGCAGAACCGTTTGTTCCCGGATAAATGTCTTTCACTAAAGTTGTACCCTCTGGTGTACCATTACTTTTCCATAACTCTTTGCCATTAGTTCCGTCATCAACAGTAAAGAACAAGGTGCCATTCACATCAGTCAGATTGGTTAAATCGGCGTAGATAGAAAACTGCTTTAATAATATCGTTCCATCGGGAGTCCCATCGCTTTTCCATAATTCCATTATATTATTATAAGTGGCTCTGAAATAGAGCGTTCCTCCTACACTAGTTGGATAATAAATAAACGAACCCGCCGTCCCTGGGTTAATATCCTTCACCAATGAAGTGCCTTCTGCCGTACCGTCGCTTTTCCATAATTCAGCTCCGTAGGTAGAGTTGCTCCCTATAAAAAGGGCAGTTCCATTCAAGTTGATAATATTACCCGACGAAGATATAGTCGATCCCACCATAACCGTTCCCGCTGCCGTACCATCACTTTTCCATAGTCTGAAAGCTGTGCCATCATAAGCCATAAAGAACAGCGTTCCGTTTATATTGGTTAATTTGGGTATGCTGGCACTGCTTCCACCCGGATTAATATCTTTTACCATGAAGGTACCTTCTGCTGTACCATCGCTTCTCCAGAGTTCTTCTCCATATGCATAGTTTTCATCATAGGCCGTAAAATACAAGATTCCGTTGACATTGGTTAAATTATTCGGCGTAGCACCGTTACTCACATTCAAGTATCTGACCATATAGGGCAATTGTGCTGAACTTAGCTTTGCCATACACAAAAATAAAGCTAAAAAAAGGCTGTGTTTACGGGTAAAAAACTGTTTCATGAAAGCTTACTTTTCTATTTTTTTGAGGGAGATAATTTATTTTTGTCGGTAAAATTATATCGCTCAAATAGGTAACGCCAACACTATACGTGCACCAAAACCCAATTGTCCATATTTTGTCCATGCTAAAAAAGGTGTTTTTGGAGTTGCAGTAGCGGGTTCTGGGCAGAGAGAATGGAGCAGAGGGCGAAGGGTACGGAAAACTGCCACCACTGCAGCCTTCGACCGCGCGACGACGGCCACTAGAGAAGCTCTCAATTTAGAAGTAGAAAAATAAATACAAAATAAAAGTCTCCCTTTAGATCGGTCCGTCACACGGCAAGGAGCTAAAATAAATACCCGCAGAATTGCGGGTATTTATCTGGCCTATGATGAATTTTATTCTGATATTTTTATGAGTGTTAATAGCTTTTTCTTTAAGCGTTATTTTACCGCAAATGCTACTTCTGCATTTTCCCAGGCCAGACTTACCGAATTTTTGTTAACGGTATACAATAGTTTTTCATTAAAAACTTTCGATTTCTTAGGTTTTACAGCTACTCGAAGGGCGTCTTGTGCTGCGTCATATTTAAACGCTCCCCATTGATTCGGAACTTTGTTGAAGATGATTGTCCACTCGTTGGTATTAGGTATTGTAAAGAAACCATATTTACCTGCCGGAAGCGTTTTGCCTTCAATACTTACATCTTTCGAAAACTCAATGGTGGTTGCTTCGTTGGCACCTGCACGCCATACTTCACCGTAAGGCACCAGTTTACCCCAAACCTCACGTCCTTTTATGGATGGTTGTCCGTAATTAACGGTCACTTTCTTACCATTAATATCCCCACTCGCAGTTGCCGGAGGTGATGGACGCTTTGCTTTATCTTCCTGTGCTGAAACGGTGAATGAAATGAATGATAAAGCGAAAAAAATCGCCAATAGACCAGTTTTTTTTGTGTTCTTTTGCATAGCTTTGTTAGATGTTTTAAGATTAAAAATTCCTTTTATCAAATTGATGAGGCAAAACTAAGTAAGATGGCCTGGTCAAGTTTAGTCATGGCCTTTCCAAGTTCATTCAAGTTCATTCATCGTCACAAATCATTAATTACCAAGTGATTATAGAATCGGAAGACATATTATTAGCACATTGTAAAAAGCTGATTGAAGAAAAAATAGGTTGGGGGAATAGTGAAAAATGGACAAATCAGGATTTTGAAGACCTTTCTCAACGTATTTTTGAGGTAACAGCCATTACCCTTAGCCCTACCACTCTGAAAAGAATCTGGGGCAAAGTGAAATATGATTCTGCCCCTACCGTAACCACCCTTAATACACTGGCTCAATTTATAGGCTTTGAGCACTGGCGGGCTTTCCGTCAGAATCATTTTCCGAAAAATGAGTCTATTGAGGTTGAAATACCTGTTATCGATACCAATGGAGAAGTAACCGAAACTGCCAAAAGACCTTATTTGTTCTCGTTTATTTTACCACTCCTGTTGGTGTTAGGCGCTGTGAGTTGGTATTTTCTTTCAAAATCACAGGATGCGTCTGTAAAGATAAACCCTGCTGATTTCACATTTACCAGTAAAAAGGTAATTGCAGTTGGTGTGCCTAATTCGGTTATTTTTGATTATGATGCATCCAAAGCACCTGATGATTCTGTGTATATTCAGCAGGACTGGGATCCTTCCAGGCGGATAAAAGTATCAAAAAATCAGCATCAACATACTTCTGTTTACTATCGTCCGGGTTCGTTTCTGGCAAAATTAGTGATAGGCACTCAGGTTGTAAAAGAGCATAATCTGTTTATTCAGACAGATGGCTGGCTTCCTTTGATTGAGCAAAATCCCGTTCCTTTATATTTCAAACAGGAAGATGCCATTAATGATGGAAAACTGGGTTTATCTGTAGAAACTATTCAGGCACAGAATATTCCTCTGAAACCAGCAGCACCTTTTGTAGAATATGCCAATCTGAAAGATTTTGGTGATATAAAAACCGATAATTTTATATTTGAGACTTCAATAAAAAACACCTTCCGTGAAGGGGCATCTGTGTGTCAATTTACCGATATAGGCTTGCGTTGTGAAGGCACTGCTATTATGATTCGCCTTTCGGCAAAGGGTTGTGTTTCTGATAACAACCTGTATTTTGTAGACGAGAATATTTCAGGCAAAGAACATGACCTATCAGGCTTTGGCAA
>CBIHRH010000007.1:0-26115 GCA_966212365.1 uncultured Emticicia sp.
CTCTGGAAATTAGGAAAACCGATTGGACAAGGCTGCCCGTGGAAAGATACACAAGTAACAGCCAACACCGCCTCAGACCCTTATCTGATTGGGTTTTATGATAAGAAAAGCCTGAAAATCTCTCATAAATCAAATCAGCCTGTAACATTCAGAATTGAAGTTGAGCCTATCGGCCATGGTCCTTGGATGTTGTATAAAGAGGTAACGGTAAAACCAAACGAAACATTCGAGCATACTTTCTCAGATTCATTCCAGGCTCGCTGGATTCGTTTTTCAACAGATAAAGATTGTCAGGCTACTACCTGGTTGACGTATAAATCAGTAATTGAGCGATTTAGTGATTGTGTGAATGAGTGATTATGAATTATTCACTTTTCGCCTAATAAAGACCTAACATTTAGTATTGTTGTTAATAAATAGTTTTGTTTTAAATCCCCGAAAGCTTTTTCGGGGATTTTTTATTTGTGGCGCGAGCTTCCAGCTCGCAGTATGGTTGTCTGAACTTTGATTTAACTGATTGATTTGATTTCGCTGACAAAGAATTTTAAAAGTGTTAATCTGAGTTGAAAAGACTGTAACTCTTATTATTCAAAGAAAATCAATGAAAGCACAAAAATCAGCTAAATCAAAGTTCAGACAAAAATTCCTCCTATTTTTGTTATACCATGGAAAAACGAAACAACTCAAAAATCCCTTTACTAAACCCTTCCCAGTTCGACGATTATATCTTCGCCGACTGGAAGCCTACTATATCGGGCTTTTATGATAAGTTTCATATAGCAAGGGTAGAAAGCTATAAAGAACATTTGCGTATTCCTCTGCAACCGCATCGCCGTTCGGTTTATTTCTTTATTTTTATTACTAAAGGCATGGCTACCCGGAGCAAAGGGTTGACTTGCTATGATGTAAAACCTAACCATTTTTTCTGTTTACCTGCCAATGAAATTACCTCTTTTGAAGGAGTTGAAGATGATACTGAAGGCTTCTACTGCCACTTTCTGCCAGAAATCTTCAATCAACCTTTCATCAAAACAGATGTGGCAAAAGATTTTCCTTTTTTTCAATTTACTGGCGAACCATTGATAGAGGTGCAAGAGCCGGAACGTATCATCAGGATATTAGAAATACTAGAGAAAGAGTATGGTAGGAATGATAATGAGCGCTTCGATTTAATTCCGATGTATCTGATGACTTTGTTTTCAGAGTTAAAGCATATGGCACAGCCTACTGCACAAAATGCTAAAAATGCAGCTACATTTATTACCCAGCGTTATAAAAATGCCTTGTCGGAATTTATCTATGAGAAAAAATCTGTACAAGAGTTTTCAGAGTATCTGTCAATATCTCCCAATCATCTGCATAAATGTGTAAAAGCTACTATCGGTAAGTCGGCACATGAATTATTGGAAGATATGCGCATTCTGGAGGCCAAAGTGCTATTGAAGCAAACCTCTATGAGTATAGGTGAAATAGCTTTCAAATTAGGAAGGTTCTACCCCAGCTATTTCAGCCGATTCTTTAAAACCAAAACTACTCTTACTCCCCGTCAATATCGTCAATTAGAAAATTGATTGATTTTGCATAGTATCGGCTATTTATTGCCTATAATTTAAATTGGTATTTATTCAAATTTGTATGGTAAAATTCCTATATAAAATTGTATAAATAGAAGATACTGTGTACAAGGCAATCTTTCATTCTTTTCTACCCCAAACATTACAAGTCGAGATTCAGGGTGAAATCTTAATGGTCGGTTTAAACCGACAGGAAAAGCGTAATGCTTTCAATGATGAATTGATTCTGGCAATTGAGAAAGTATTCGATAACCTGCCCCCCTCCATCCGTTGTGTTGTTATCTATGGTATCGGCGACCACTTTTCTGCAGGTCTTGATTTATCAGAGTTAAAAGAACGAAACGCTGTACAAGGTATTCATCATTCCCGCATGTGGCACAGAATATTAGATAAGGTGCAGTTTGGTACTGCTCCTGTTATTGCCGTATTGCACGGAGCTGTGGTAGGAGGTGGATTAGAATTAGCAGCCGCCTGCCATATCAGGGTATCAGAAACAAGCACATTTTATGCTTTGCCTGAGGGACAACGAGGCATTTTTGTAGGAGGAGGTGCCTCTGTAAGACTACCCAAATTAATAGGCGAAGCCCGCATGACTGATATGATGTTGACGGGTAGAGTCTATAAAGCCGAAGAGGGAGAGCGGATTGGTTTGGCACAATATCTTGTAGCACAGGGTGAGGGCTTAGCCAAAGGCAAGGAATTAGCCCAGAAAATCGCTAAAAACTCAGAAATGACAAATTATGCCCTGATGCACGTATTGCCTAGAATTGCAGATTCTTCACATGCCGAAGGCCTGATGCTTGAAAGCATGATGTCGGCCATTGCACAGAGTTCACCCGAAGCCAAGCAACGATTGAATGATTTTCTGGAAGGTAGAGCAAAAAAAGTAGGTGAATAATGCAGGCAGGCTATAAAAATATCGCTTTCGGCCCAACCCATACCCATAAGTTAGTGCGGGAAGACGGAATTATTCATTTTCGGTTGGAACAAGAATTAGCACCTACGCCTGAAAAGTTAACACAAAGGTTAATAGAACGGGCTGCAAAAGACCCGGATAAAACTTTTCTGGCACGTAGAGATAAAACAGGCGAATGGCAGAAATTATCGTACGCTGAAACATTGAGCAAAGTGCAATCAATTGCTCAGTATCTGTTGAATCTGAATTTTACGAGTGAAGAAACCATTGTAATTCTCTCAGAAAACAGTTTGGAACATGCTTTATTGGCCTTAGCGGCCATTCATATTGGAATACCATACTCGCCTATATCTCCCCCATATTCTCTGATTTCACAGGATTTTGGGAAATTAAAGCATTGTCTGGAATTAATGACACCCAAAGTCATTTTTGCACAAAACGGCTCGCAATATCAAAAAGTACTTGAATTAGCAGGAAACTTGTTTCCAAATGCAGAAATTGTTACAGCCGAAGATGGTAATGGAATTGATTTTGCCCATTTACTGGCTACAAAACCAACACAGGAAGTTGAAAAGGCTTTTAACAAAGTTAATGGAGATACTGTAGCCAAAGTATTGTTTACCTCTGGTTCAACTGGTTTGCCTAAAGGTGTCATCAATACCCAACAAATGTGGTGCACTAATCTGCAACAGATTACGCAGGTTTTCCCGTTTATGTCAGCCACTCCGCCTATATTCATAGATTGGCTGCCATGGAATCATACCTTTGGTGGTAATCATAATTTCGGTTTAGCACTTTATAATGGTGGTACGCTTTATATTGATAATGGCAAACCGACACCGCAAGGCATTGAAACAACGATTCAGAACTTGAGAGAAATATCTCCAACAGCTTATTTTAATGTACCAAAAGGCTTTGAAATGCTGATTCCTTATCTGGAAAAAGAACCGGATTTACGCCAGAATTTCTTTAAAAATCTGAATATGCTTTTTTATGCAGGGGCCAGTCTGGCACAACCTGTCTGGAATAGATTAGAAGAGTTAGCAGTAGAAACCGTCGGGGAGCGGATACCTATTATTACAGGCTTAGGCTGTACAGAGTCTGGCCCATCGGCCATGTTTGCCAATTGGGGTGGGGCTTTTTCAGGGCTTCTGGGGGTACCTGTAGCAGGAATGGATGTGAAAATAGTGCCCGATGGTGATAAACTGGAAGCCCGTTATAAAGCCCCGAATGTAATGCGCGGTTACTGGCGGAATGAAGAAGCGACACTCAAAGCATTTGATGAAGAAGGCTATTACAAAACCGGAGATGCCGTAAAATTTTTAGATGAAAATAACCCCGATAAGGGGCTAATATTCGATGGGCGGATAGCAGAGGATTTTAAACTATCAACAGGTACCTGGGTAAATGTGGGTATGCTGAAAGCCAGATTAATTTCGGCAGGTTCGCCTATTGTGCAGGATGTAGTACTGGCAGGCTTAGACAAAGAATATGTGAGTGCTATTCTGTTTCTGAATGCCGAAGCTTGTAGAAAGTATGCTGATTTATCTGCAGAAGCTCATTATAGTGAAGTTTTTCAGCATGCGACTATTTCAGACTATCTGATTAACTTTTTAAATCAATTTAATCAATCAGCTACGGGTAGTGCCAATCGGGTAGAGAAAATTGTCATAGCTTTAGACCCTCCTTCCATTGATTTGGGAGAGATTACCGACAAAGGCTCATTGAATCAACGTATTGTATTGAAACATCGGGTGCATCTGGTAGAACAATTATATGAGTAAATATTCAACACTAAATAAAACACATTAATAATGAACCCTCCTTTCAGAGCCGACCATGTGGGTAGTTTGTTACGAACTCCTGCCGTTAAAGAAAATCGTACACGATGGAAAAAAGGTGAGATTTCTACCGAGGAACTACGCGCCATTGAAGATGCCGCTATTCTGGAAACCGTAAAGAAACTGGAATCAACAGGTATGAAATCAATCACTGATGGCGAGTTTCGCCGCGATTATTTCCATCTCGATTTCCTGAAAGAACTCGCAGGTGTTTCAGTGACAGGGGGCATAGAGGCAAATCCGAACGCTAAAGTGGCTGAAGACGGTTTCAAACCTCCGGTATTAAGCGTAACAGGTAAATTAAAACACGTAAAAGATATTCAGGTTGATGATTTTAATTACCTGAAATCAATTGTTACCCAAACGCCAAAGGTAACGATTCCATCGCCCACCATGATTCATTTCAGAGGTGGTAGAAAATCAATAGATATTAATTCTTATCCTGATATGGATGAGTTTTTTCATGATTTATCAGCCGCCTATCGTGAAGAAATTGACCATTTGTACAAAGCAGGGCTACGTTATCTGCAATTAGATGATACTAATCTGGCTTATCTCTGCGACCCAAAAATGCGTGCCGCCGCTGCTGAAAGAGGAGAAGACCCGAATGCCTTGCCAAGAACTTACGCAGCCTTGATTAACTCGGTAATTAACGGTCGTCCGGAAGATCTAACCATCGGCATACATCTTTGCAGAGGTAATTATCGTAGTACCTGGTTTGCCGAAGGTGGATATGAGCCTGTTGCTGAAATTCTTTTCAACGAAATCAACGTAGATGCCTATTTCTTAGAATATGATGATGAGCGCAGTGGAGATTTTGCGCCTTTACGTTTTGTTCCTAAAAACAAAAATGTAGTTTTAGGTATTGTTTCATCCAAACGCAAAGAATTAGAAAACATTGATGATTTATGCAAACGCATTGATGAAGCCGCCCAATACATGCCTTTAGAAAATATGTGCGTGAGTCCGCAATGTGGTTTTTCATCTACCCATCATGGCAACGATATGACTCACGACGATCAATGGCGTAAAATTGAATTGGTAGTGAATACAGCAATTAAAGTTTGGGGAGAGTCCTAAATCCTTTCTCAACAATAGGTAGAGGAGTAAATTATTAGGATTTTTAACCCTTCCCCACAGTTGGGGAAGGGCAGGGACGGGGTAAAAGTCAATATTCAAATATGAAAAAAATCATGCTACTCATGCTCATTTCAACGCTTGGATGGGCACAATCGAAAGAAATAAATGCAGAAATGACAGCCATTTCTTCGTCGAAGTATTGGTTGGATATTGATTATGTGGGTGATAGGGCCATAGGGCATAAACTGGATATTCATTTGCCTAAAAATGGGAAAGCGCCGTATCCCATCATCATTGCCATTTATGGTAGTGCCTGGTTTTCAAATTCATCTAAAGAAGAGGTTTTCAGAGAAGGTCTGGGACAGAAATTGCTGGAAAGTGGTTTTGCGGTGGTAAATGTCAATCATCGTTCAAGTGGTGACGCCAAATTCCCTGCCCAGATTCAAGATATAAAAGCAGCGATTCGATTCATACGGGCCAACAGTACAAAGTTTTCTTTGGACAATTCTTTTATTGGCGTAACAGGCTGGTCGTCGGGTGGACATCTGACGGCTTTAACAGGTACAACCAATGCCATTAAAACAGATAAAATTGGTGGTTTGGATGTAGATATTGAAGGAAATTTAGGTAGGCATACCGACCAGAGTAGCCATGTAAATGCGGTTGTAGATTGGTTTGGGCCAACTGATTTTTTAATTATGGACCAATGTGGGAGTTCCTTTGCACACAATGAAGCCAAATCGCCGGAATCTTCTTTGATAGGTGGAGCAATTCAGGAGAACCCTGCCAAAGTTGCCTTGGCCAATCCTATCAGCTATGTTAATAAAAACAATCCTCCATTCCTGATTTTTCATGGCGATAAAGACCCTTTAGTGCCCGACTGCCAAAGCAAAAAACTCTACGAGAAACTACAAAAAGAAGGTGTGCCAAGTGAGCTGGTAATTGTTGCCGGAGGTGGGCATGGGCCGGATGTGATGATCGATAAATACTATAGCCAGATGATAGCCTTTTTTGAGAAGGAAATGAAGAAAGCAAAGAAATAATTGAACGTTTATAAACTATTCAATATGAAAACTCTCATTTTTCTGATTCTTTTCACAAGCATTGCAGCCTTAGGACAAACCATCGCTAAGATTGACTCAGGTACTATTAATGGCGCCCGTTACAGGATTCTTTTTCCACCTAACTGGAGATGGAAACTGGTCATGTATGCACACGGATACGAATTTAATGGTAGTCCTTTACAAAGCAAAAACCCTCAATTCCTTAAAGCTATGAGTCCTTTCTTAGAAAGAGGTTTTGCCGTAGCAGCTTCTGATTATCAATTTCAGGGACTGGCTTTGGCACAGGGGGTAGATGATACTGAAGCCTTACGTAAGTTTTTCTTCGATAAATATGGCAAGCCTGATTCTACCTTTATGGTGGGGCATTCGATGGGTGGGGGGATTACCCTGGCCATTATGGAAAACTTCGATACCAATTATCAGGGAGCTTTGCCGCTTTGCCCGCTTTCGAGCAGAATCTATCTGCAATGCCGAAAGGAATTTGATATATATGCAACTTTCAATGGCCTGTTCCCGGGTATTATTACCCCATTAAATACTATTTTTGATTTGAAAAGCCCTTATCAGGCACAGGATTCAAGAAAAATGATGGCTAAGGCGATGGAGATTAAAAAAGCCATTATTGCCAAAGATTCGGCCTTGGCTGTAGCCTTTGCCAGGCGTTTTGATTTAAAGTTAGACGATTTGCCTTTTTCCCTGTTTTTCAATGAAAATGTTTTACGAGACATCGCTCAAAAAGCCGGAGGAAACCCGTTTGATAATACCAATACGGTCTATTCAGGCTTCCCTGATAATCTATTAGTAAACCAAAAAGCCGAACGTTTGGCAGCAACTGTGAATCCTGATGTAGTTTTTGGTAAATATGACCGTTCGGGTAATATCAATAAGCCTGTTCTATTGGTACATACTATTTATGACCAATTAATACCACCTGCTTATGGTGTGGTAAATTTTGAAAATATGGTGCATCAAAAAGGTAAAGACCCCTATTTTACAGTGAAATACACCAAAGGGCAGGGACATTGTGCTTTCTCACCTCAACAAACTTCGTTGGCTTTTGATGAGTTAAGGAACTGGACAAAAACAGGAGTAAAAGCTAAGGCTGGCTTTATAGAGTAAGAGCTTGTTTTTTTGTTATTTACCACGGAGGTGCTCAGAGTATTGCACAGAGTAACACGGAGTTTTTTTAAGAGTAGGGAATTTAAGATTTTAAGGAGGATGATTGATATTAACAAAATAGTAGCCATAGATGTACATACGCATGCCGAGGTCTCTTGTCAGCAACCGCATGATGATTATCGGTCTGAGTTTGATGTGGCTTTTGCCAAATATTTTAAATCAGACAAGCGCCCGACCATTCAGGAAACAGCCGATTATTATCGGGAGTTGAATATGGCATTCGTAATGTTTACAGTCGATTCAGAGTTTAATGTCGGTAAAAGAAGAATCCCTAATATTGAAGTAGCCGAAGGAGCATTGAAAAACTCTGATGTGATGATTGCTTTTGCCAGTATTGACCCGCATAAAGGGCGAATGGGTGCCAGAGAAGCCCGTGATTTGATTGAAAATTATGGAGTAAAAGGCTTTAAATTTCACCCGACGGTGCAAGGCTTTTACCCGCAGGATAAATTGGCCTATCATTTATACGAAGTCATTGCCGAATACAAATTGCCTATGCTTTTTCATTCCGGCCATTCGGGTTTTGGTAGCGGAGTGCGTGGGGGTGGTGGCTTGCGATTAGAATATTCAAACCCGATGCATTTAGATGATATAGCCATCGATTTCCCCGACTGCCCGATTATCATAGCGCATCCAAGCTGGCCCTGGCAGGATGAAGCGCTTTCAGTAGCCATGCACAAACCTAATGTGTATATTGATTTGAGTGGCTGGTCGCCGAAGTATTTTCCGAAACAATTGGTACAGTATGCCAATACCTTATTGAAAGACAGGATGCTGTTCGGAACAGACTTCCCACTGATTACGCCGGAACGATGGATAAAAGATTTTGATGAAGCAGGTTTCAAACTGGAGGTAAAACCATTAATTTTAAAGGAAAATGCAATTCGTCTGTTAGGATTGCAATAATTTACCATCTGATACCACCTGATAATCATTCATCCTATGAAAAAAGTTTACCTTGGCCTGGCACTATCGCTCATGTGCGTATTTAATATGTATGCGCAAGCTACGCCCGAAGCACCTCAATTAGAATTTGTTTGTGAATTAAAAGTGAAGCTGAACCCTGCCGTAATAGTAGGTGAAACACCTCACGGTATCCGTCGTATTATTCCTATTATTGGGGGTATGGTTGAAGGGCCAGCTATCAAAGCTGAAATATTAAATGGTGGTGCCGACTGGCAGATTGTGAGAAGCGATGGTGTAACAGAATTAGAAGCACATTACCAGATGAAAACAGACGATGGGGTTATTATTTATATCAAAAACACAGGTATAAGAGCCGCTACTCCAGAAGTTGCCGCACGTATTGCCAAAGGTGAACAGGTGAGTCCATCTGAATATTATTTCAGAGCTATTCCAAAGTTTGAAGCGCCAAAAGGTAGTAAATACGAATGGCTGAATAATGCCATTTTTATTTGCAAAGCCCAAAGAAACCCCGATAATGTAGCCATTCAGGTCTGGAAAATAAAGTGAGCATCTATCAAACTATTCAACCGCTATCACTATGATATTCAATACCAAAAACTTAATTGACAACTCTCCCATATCTCGTTTACAATATGCTACGCTTATTGTATGCTTTTTCATGAACATGCTTGATGGGATGGATGTACTTGTTATCTCTTATGCTGCGCCAGCCATATCTCAGAGCTGGGGGGTAAGTCCACAAGCTTTGGGAGTCGTGTTTAGTTCTGGCTTATTCGGCATGACATTCGGCGCTTTATTTCTGGCACCTTTTGCAGACAGTATTGGTAGAAAAAACATGATTTTATTAAGCGCAGCTTTGATGGGTGCAACTGTTTATCTCACTTCTTTTGCCACTTCTATTTACTGGTTAGTTGCTGTAAGATTTGTCAGTGGCCTGGGGGTAGGTAGTATGCTAGCAAGTACAGCGGCACTGGCAGCTGAGTATACCCCACATAAAACCAAGGATTTCTGGGTGAGTTTTGTTATATCCGGTTATCCGGTAGGCGCTGTATTGTCAGGACTGGCATCAGGTAAGATAATTGTGCAGGATGGCTGGCAGAATATGTTTGAAATAGCCGGCATTATCACTATCATTTCATTGCCTGTTATCTACTTTTTCCTGACCGAATCTTTAGATTTTTATATTAAAAAACAACCTCGTGGTGCATTAGAGAAAATTAATAAGATTCTGATAAAAATGGGTTTCGAAGCCATAGAGGTAATTCCCTCTAAATCGTCAGAACAGCACCGGGGCTCTGTCCAGTCATTATTTAATAAAAACTTCCGGACACCAACCTTGCAACTATGGATAGCTTTATTTTTTGCCTTTGCTACGTTGTATTTTCTCACAAGCTGGATACCCAAACTGGCTACCAATGCAGGCTTATCATTAAAACTGGCTATTTATACGGGAACTGTCTTCAATGCAGGAGCTTGGTTTGGCATCATGACACAAGGCTACTTCTCCAGTAAATATGGTCTTAAAAAAACGATTGGGGTCATTTTTGTACTGACAGGCCTATTAATGGCCATCTTTAAAGTGTTTATCGGCTCTGACGCTATTTTGTACGTATTTGGTTTGTTAGGTTTTGGTGTTCAAGGTGGTTTTGTCGGCCTGTATGCCGTAGCAGCCCGTATGTATCCTACCGAATTCAGAACAACTGGTGTAGGCTGGGCCATCGGTGCTGGTAGGCTTGGAGGTATAATCGGCCCCGCTGTGGGCGGTATCCTAATCGGTATGGGCTTATCTTTAAGCACGAACTTCCTGATTTATGCTATTCCTACCATTCTGGCGGGGGTGATGACCTTGTTTATTTCTTCTAAAGAGGTGAGTTAATTCTTCCTGAAATCAGTAGGGGTTACACCAGTTTGTTTTTTAAACAAACGTGTAAAATAAGCAGGGTCTTTGAAGTTTAGAAAATAAGATACTTCGGAAACTGAATAGTTTGTGTTCAATAGGTATTTCTTGGCTTCATTAATCAGATAATCATGCACAATTGCTAAAGCTGATTTTTGTACTAAAGCATTACATATTCTATTCAGATGCACACTGGTGATATTTAATTCTTTCGCATACTGGCTTATTGATTTCGTTTCATGCAGACTTTGTTTGATGCTTTTCTGAAAAGCCTGGAAATATTGCAAGGTTCGGTTATCTGATTGGGCTATGGGTTGTTTTTGCAAAAGACTGAACCGATACAGATAGATGAAAAGCAGTTGGAAAAGTGAGGGAATTACGATTTGCTTCTCAAGATTATCATCATATAATTCCCGGATGATTTCATGAATGTATTGAGAAATCTGTTGAAAGGCGATTATATTTTGTTCAAATAATAAAAGATTAAATCGGTTGATGCCCAACAATATTTTGGGCGTGGGCTTAAAGATATTTTCCAGAAAAGATTCTGAAAAAGTGATAACCTCACCACTTATATCTGGTTGAAAAACAAAACCATGCAAAGAATTGGTAGGGATGGTAATAATACATGGCCCAACGAGTTTCAACTCTTTATTTTCAGAGATAATAACACCCTCTCCCTGCTTAATAATGAATACCTGAAAAAGCTCGGTATGCAAATGTTCCTTTATTTCCCAGCCATATATTTTGCTACGGGTTTCAAGCGGCTCATGATGTATAAAATTGGGTAAATAAATGGCTTGCTTGTCACCATAAAGTCCTTTAAAATTTATGATTGCTTTACTCATGGTATGTTTTAAAAGTACAGATGGATATTTAAAGAAAAGGTTAGATTCTATAAATATTCAAATTGTTCGGCAAAGTAAATTCAAAGGCTTTCAATATATCGTCCCTACGGGACTTGCACACTATTTTAACCTTTCTTTTCTACCGATATATCATCCCTATGGGATATTGAAATATAGAAGTTAGAAAAAATTTTGATTATTTTCAGTCTCATAGGGACGGTATATCGGTAGAAAAGTTGAACATCTTCAGAACTTTGTATCCCGTAGGGATAATATATTAATTAATAAGGCTTACTTCATCTAACAAACAAGTATTGATGAGTAAACAATTACGAATTCTCAATAATTGATGGAATGAATTCATATAAAACTACAAAAAATGTTTGTTTTGTACAAGCAATATTCTGATTAATCCAAGTGCGTATGGGATATAAAAAATATCTTTGTTAAAAATATTCAACCATGAGCCAGATTATCTATAATTCTTTCGATAGGGAAGTCCAGCCGGCCTATTTGACTCCCGAATACAAATCAACGATATACAGGGCACCGAAGAAACCATTGGTATTGCTTAAGCAATCTTTATCAGAACTTACCGGCCCTGTTTTTGGTGATTTTAATGTAGGCCCACTCGACCATGACCTGACAAAAAATACAGTAAAAAATGGCGAACCTATCGGCGAAAGAATTATAGTACATGGCAAAGTGATGAACGAAAACGGCCTTCCGATCCCGAATACCTTGATTGAAATCTGGCAGGCTAATTCAGCCGGACGTTATGTGCATAAAGTTGACCAGCATGAAGCTCCACTTGATCCTAATTTTTTAGGGACTGGTCGTTGCATGACTGATGCGAATGGCAACTATAAATTTTATACCATCAAGCCTGGAGCCTATCCGTGGGGAAATCACTACAATGCCTGGCGGCCCAATCATATTCATTTTTCTTTATTTGGAGCTAATATCACCAATCGCCTGGTAACACAGATGTATTTTCCGGGAGATCCTCTTCTGGCGTATGACCCTGTATTTTTGAGTGTGCCTGAAAAGGGCAGAGACTTACTCGTTTCAAAATTTGATTTGAGTACAACCGAGCCGAGCTTTGCTCTGGGCTATCGTTTCGATTTCGTATTAAGAGGCTATAAACAAACGCCTTTTGAAACTTTGTAATTGATACCTGTAAAATTCATTCAGAAAATGTTACAAACTCCCTCTCAAACAGTAGGACCTTATTTTGCCTATGGGCTTGCTCCCGAGCAATATTTATATGATTTCAAAAGCCTTGTGGGCAATGAAATGGTTAACCCGCTTGATCATGAAGACGCCATTACAATTGTTGGTAAAGTATTCGATGGACAGGGCGTTGTGATACCCGATGCCATGATTGAAATCTGGCAGAATGATGGGCAGCATCAGCTTTTCGGGAGGTTTGGTACGGGTACTGATGTGGAGAGTCGCTTTGTTTTTTATACTCTCAAACCAGTAGCTTTCAATGGGCAGGCCCCGCACTTATCAGTGATTATTTTTATGCGTGGCCAGCAGATTCATTCTTATACCCGCATCTATTTTTCGGATGAAACTGAAGCTAACAGCCAAGACGAAGTATTGAATTTAGTACCTGAAGACAGGCGACACACATTGATAGCAAAAAAGAAAGACTCTACCTATGAGTTTAATATCTATATGCAAGGCGACAACGAAACCGTTTTTTTTGATATATAAATGCGCTTGTTGGATGAAGTAAATTTAAAGGATTTAATATTATTATATTGCTCCTAAGAGACTTAAAAGCTGTTTTTTTACTTATATATCATTACTCCTGATACACCAGGTAAGGATATTTTTTAGTCCCTTTAGGGACGATATATTGGTAGCAATAATAAGTTTTTTTAAATTCTGATATCCCGTAGGGATAATATATTTTAATTTCATCTACAAGTATATAAATGCTTATAACGATATGAGCTTATATTCTCAGTATTTCTATTCAGATGAGGTCACCGAACTATTGTCTGATACACAAAGCATAGCGCAGATGCTTCGTGTCGAGGGTGTGTTGGCAATGGCGCAGGCGGAGCAAGGGATTATTCCAACTGATTTGTCGGAAATTATTGTTAGTTGTTGCCGAACTGATTTCATTGACATAGATAAACTCAAAGCAGACCTCATAACGGGGGGCAATGCGGCTATCCCTTTAGTTAAACAACTGACACGCATCGTTAAGAATACAAATGCAGAAGCTTCAAAATATGTGCATCTTGGTGCAACGAGTCAGGATATAGTAGATACTTCTACGGTTTTACAGATACAGGAATTTATCATCTGGTTGGACGAAAGATTAGACATTCTCTCTCAATTATTAATTGACCTTACCAGAAAACATAGACAAACGTTGATGGTGGGCCGTACGCTCCTGCAACAGGCACGCCCGATTACTTTTGGCTTAAAGACAGCTAACTGGTTGCAAAGCATTGAACGAACAAAAGCCCGTATCAAAAGTGTAGAAGATCGGGTTCTGGTAATACAATTGAACGGGGCCGTAGGGAGCGGCAATGCTTATCTTTCAAAGGAAGTACAGCAATCGATAGCTGAGATGTTAGAACTGAATGCGGGTTTTTCATGGCAATCGACACGCGATAATATAGCCGAGTGGGCCAGTATTTTGGGCATATTGGCAGGTAGCCTGGGCAAAATTGCCAGAGATATTTCTTTGCTGATGCAGACCGAAATAGCCGAAGTGCTGGAAGGGGCAGGTGAAGGAAAAGGAGGCTCAAGCACAATGCCTCATAAACGGAATCCGGTATCATGCGCAGCAATCATAGCCAATGCAAATCGCTTACCTCATTTGGTAGCCAGTATATTATCAGCCATGCCACAGGAGCATGAGAGGTCTGCCGGATTGTGGCATTCAGAATGGGAAGTACTCAGCGAAATTATGATGCTGACAGGCGGTAGTGTGGAAAGAATCATTGAATTAATAGGAGGATTAGAAGTGGATGACAAAAGAATGTTGGCTAATCTGGAATTAACCAAAGGGTTGATTTATGCCGAAAATGTGTCATTGGTCCTGGCACCTAAAATGGGTAAAACCCAGGCACATGAATTGATAGAGAAAGCCTGCAAGCAAGCAATTGCCCAGCAAAAGCATTTGAAAGAAATTTTATCTGAAATGTCTTTAGATTTACCTAACTTGGACGAGCTATTTATGCCTGCAAACTCAATAGGCAATAGTTTGGACATCATTGATGAAATTTTAGACAATCTTTCTAATCGTTGAGATTTACTATGAAAACAAATTATAAAATCCAGGGCACACCCAATAGTCCGGTGTTGATATTTTCAAATTCATTAGGTTCTGAGATGATGATGTGGGACGAGCTCGTCCCACATCTGCTCCCATACTTTAGAATCTTGCAATATGATATGCGAGGGCACGGAGGTAGTGAGATAACGACCGGAAAATATACCATTGAGCAACTGGGCGAGGATGTAATAGACCTGATGGATGATTTGAAAATCGAAACTGCCTATTTCTGTGGCTTATCTATAGGAGGTTTGATCGGGCAATGGTTAGGGTTGAATCATCCAGAAAGATTTGAAAAGCTCGTATTAAGCAATACGGCGGCAAAAATAGGAGACGATGAACGTTGGAATACCCGCATTGATACTGTTACAAAACAGGGTATACAAGCCATTGCGAATGAAACGATGGAACGCTGGTTTACCGAAGATTTCAGAAGACAAAACCATAAGCGCGTAAGTGAAATTAAGGCTATGTTTCTGCGTAACAATCTTACAGGCTATACTGGAGGTTGTGCTGCGGTACGAGAGGCTGATTTCAGAGGGAAAGTACAGAATATTTCGGCAGAAACATTAATTATTACAGGTGATGAAGACCCTGTTACCAATGTAGAGCAAGCTGAATATCTGGCCAATAAAATACCTTTCGCTCACCTGAAAGTATTGCATGCGCGCCATTTAACAAGCACAGAAATACCTAAAGAGTACGCGCAGGTGCTATTGGATTTTCTGGTGGGAGATACCAATTATGCCAAAGGTATGCACGTGAGACGAACTGTATTGGGTAATGCGTATGTCGATAAAGCCAACGAAAAAATCAATTCTTTCAACACTGATTTTCAGTCATTTATTACCAATTATGCCTGGGGTGAAATCTGGACTCGGCCGAATTTATCCAAACATAGCAGAAGTTTAGTAACCTTGGCTATGCTGATTGCCCTGAACAGAAAAGCAGAATTCAAACTGCATTTACGGGCGGCCATTAACAATGGTGTTTCAGTGTCCGAAATCAAAGAGGTTATTCTGCAATCTGCCGTTTATTGTGGTGTTCCGGCTGCCAATGAAGCCTTTGCTTCGGCGCAGGAGTTATTTAAAGAAATAGGAGTGGTGTATGAGAATACTTAAAACAAAGGTAGGAATTATTGGCGCAGGCCCGGCGGGCTTAACACTGGCTTTACTATTGCGTAAACAGGGAATCGAAGCTATAATTATTGAGCATAGAAGCCGTGAGTATGTACAGGCACGCGTAAGGGCAGGTTTATTAGAGCAGAATACAGTTGATATTTATAAAAGTTTGGATGTAGCTGAACGACTTTTGAAAGAGGGGCAGGAGCATCATGGGGTATATCTCAGTTTTAACGGGCAACGCATCAGAATACCTTTTGGTGAATTGACAGGCGGCAGAAATATTACCATTTATGGACAACAGGAAGTAGTAAAAGACCTGACTGATGAATGGCTAGCCCGAGGAGGACAGATTTATTTTGAAACCCCTGCCACAAAAATTGAAGATTTTGAGACAGATAATCCGAAAATTCATTTTGAGCAGGAAGGTGAAGCAGTCATTCTGGCTTGTGATTTTGTAGCTGCCTGCGATGGGTATCATGGAATAGGCCGTAAGACTTTACCTACTGATACTTATAAAGAATATTCGGTTACCTATCCTTTTAGCTGGTTAGGCATCTTGGCACACGTCGCTCCGTCGACTGATGAATTAATTTATGCATACCACGAAAGAGGTTTTGCCTTGCATAGCTTGCGCTCAGATAAAATCAGCCGTTTATACATTCAGGTTGATAATGATGATTCGATTGAGAACTGGCCTGATGAGTGGATATGGGAGGAATTAGCCATTCGTTTAGGCACTGAAGGCTGGACTTTAAAAACGGGACCGATTTTCGAGAAAAGTATTACGCCTATGCGAAGTTTTTTTACTGATAATATGCAATCGGGTAGATTATTTTTAGCAGGTGATGCCGCCCATATTGTGCCGCCTACGGGAGGGAAAGGACTTAATCTGGCGGTTGCAGATGTGAAACATCTGGCAGATGGTTTAGCAGAATATTATCAGAAAAACGCTATCAAAGCATTAGATAATTATTCAAACTTAGCCTTGAAACGCATCTGGCGGGCCCAGGATTTCTCTAATTTCATGACTACTCTGTTTCATAAACAAGACGAGCATGGGTCGTTTACCTATCAATTACAAAAAGCAAAATTCGATTATATACGCGTATCAAAAGCCTATGCCACTACCATAGCCGAAAACTATGTGGGTTTACCATTTGAGGCTTTTGAATAGAAAAGATATGAAGCAGGTTCCGATTATTGATACATATACAGCCGCCCGAATGGTAAAAGAGGGCGACACACTTTTGCAAGGTGGTTTTGGCATGACAGGCAATCCCGTGCATTTGATGCACGCTTTAGCCGAATTAGGCACTAAAAATCTGGCTTTCATAGGTAATAATGCCGGAGAAGTAGGCCTGGGCGGCGGAAGATTATTGAAAAATGGTCAATTGAGAAAACTCATAGGTTCATTTTTTACCTCTAATCCTGATGCAGTAAAGGCTGTTCAGGCAGGCTTGATAGATTATGAATTGCTACCACAAGGTACTCTGGCCGAAGCAATCAGAGCAGGCGGCGCTGGTATCGGTGGTTTTTATACGCCTGCCTCAGCAGGCACATTGATAGCGGCAGGACGCGAGACTAAAGTAATAGATGGTGTAGAACAGGTATTTATTAAAGGTTTAAGGGGAAATGTGGCTTTTATTCGTGCATGGCGGGCCGATACCGCAGGTAATCTGCAATACCGCATGACCGAACAGAATTTTAATAAGGCCATGGCTACTGCAGCCGATTTAGTCATTGCAGAAGTAGAAGAAATTGTAGCAGTAGGGGAGATTCAACCTGAGCATATTCATACCCCCGGGTGCTATGTAGATTATCTGGTACAGGCTACTTTGACATTAGAAGATTTGGGCATGTCTGCTTCGGTTTCTTCTTCCAAAAAAGTAGATGAAGCTCGTATGAATATGGCGAAACGTGCATTGACAGAGTTGAAAAAAGGCGATGTAGTTAATTTAGGTATCGGGATTCCGACTTTAGTGGCTGACCTGATAACAGAAGAACATGGCGTTATCCTGCATACAGAAAACGGTATGTTAGGCGTTGGCCCTGTACCTGCCGATGGAGGTGGTGCGATGGACTATCCGGTCAATGCCGGAAAAATTCCGGTTACTGCCTTAAAAGGTAGCAGCTATTTTGATAGTGCAGATTCATTTGCCATGATTCGTGGCGGGCATATTGATGTGGCTATTATGGGAGGCTTGGAAGTAGATGAAGCCGCTAATCTGGCCAACTGGGCAGTACCAGGAAAACCCCTGCTAGGTGTAGGTGGTGCTATGGATTTAGCCAAAGGGGCCAAACGATTGATTATCACCATGACACATACTAATCCTGATGGTTCGTCTAAGATTGTCCCCGCTTGTACTTTGCCATTAACGGCATCGGGTGTTGTAAGTCTCATCATAACCGAACTGGCAGTTTTTGACTATTCAGATAATCAACTAACGCTGATAGAGTTGATGCCTAATGCTACTTTGGAAGAAGTGAGGGCTAAGACAAGTGCCGGTTTTGTCGAAAAATTGAGTTAAAATTCTAAGAGCTAATTCATGAAAGAATCATATATCATAGACGCCATTCGAACACCTATTGGTAGTTTTGGGGGAGGCTTATCAACTGTCAGAGCTGATGATTTAGCGGCTATCCCTATCAAAGAATTGCTGAAAAGAAATCCTTCAATTCCTGCTGATGCTATTGATGATGTGATTTTAGGTTGCCATAATCAGGCTGGGGAAGATAATCGCAATGTAGCCCGGATGGCTTTGTTATTGGCAGGTTTACCTTATACGGTTCCGGGTGAAACAGTCAATCGCTTGTGTTCATCGGGTATGTCAGCAGTGATTCATGCTAACAGAGCCATTAAGGCAGGGGATGGAGAAGTAATTATTGCAGGGGGTATGGAACACATGACACGTGGTCCTTGGGTGATTTCTAAAACATCAAAGCCTTTTGGGAACGATGCGCAAATGTTTGATTCAAGTTTTGGTTGGCGTTTCGTCAACCCCAAGATGCACCAGATGTATGGCACTGATGCGATGGGTGTAACAGCTGAAAATCTGGTTGAAATCTATCATATCAGTCGTGAAGATCAGGACTTATTTGCGTATCGCTCGCAACAAAAAGCCTTTGTCGCTCAGCAAAATGGCATTCTGGCAGAAGAAATCGTTGGTGTAGAAATAGCAGATAAGAAAGGGAATATAAGCCTCTTTGATAATGACGAATTTATCAAAGGCAATACAACGCTGGAAGTATTAGCCAAATTAAAACCTGCCTTTAAGAAAGAAAATGGCACGGTCACAGCAGGTAATTCTGCCGGATTGAACGATGGTTCAGTAGCTATGCTCATAACCTCAGAAGAGGCCGTAAAAGCTTATAATCTAACCCCAAAAGCACGCATTGTTTCATCGGCGGTAGTAGGCGTAGAACCACGTATCATGGGTATTGGCCCTGTAGAATCTTCGAAAAAAGCCTTACAAAAAGCAGGCTTGTCTCTTGCTGATATGGCTGTTATTGAATTTAATGAAGCTTTTGCCGCGCAATGTCTGACCGTTAGCCGCCAATTAGGCTTGGCAGATGATGATGAAAGAATTAATCCGAATGGTGGTGCTATTGCCTTAGGGCATCCACTGGGTATGTCAGGCACACGCATTATACAAGCCGCAGTTAATCAATTAATCAGAACCCAACAACGCTATGCTTTGGTAGCCATGTGCGTGGGCGTGGGAATGGGTTATGCGGTAGTGGTTGAGAGGGTTTAGTGGTTGCCGCTGCGGTGAATGTGTGAATAAAAAACTCCGTGAAACTCTGTGCAATTACTTCATGAACTCCGTGGTAAAAAAACATTTTGCATAATGAACCCACTAATTGAAAACTCACTTCAAAAATTCCAATCGGCTATCGGTTCTGATTACGATAAATATCGCAATCATGTGTATCGGGTTTTCCTGAATTGTCTTTTGTTGGATAATAATAAGAGTAATGAAGATAAATATGCCATTGCAGCCATATTCCATGACATTGGCATCTGGACTAACCATACTTTCGATTATTTAGCACCCTCTATTGAACAAGCTAAAATTTACCTGACTGAAACCAATAGACAAGATTGGATTGAGGAAATAAAACTCATGATTGATAATCATCATAAAATTAATTCATACAAACAGGCATACGCCAGAACAGTAGAAACATTCAGGCAAGCCGATTGGATTGATGTGAGTTTTGGGATATTGAGATTTAAAGCAGATAAGCAATCCGTAAAATTGAATAAGCAAAAATTTCCCACTTTAGGTTTTCATCAATTTCTGATAAAAGCTACTGCTAAAAACTTCTTTAAGCATCCTTCTAATCCTTTACCGATGTTTAAGAGGTAGGAGAACGGAACAAGGAAAACGGAGAGAGTTTATATCTGAAGAAGCAAGTAATCGCTTGCATGGTGCCGTAAGAATTGGCTACATTTGCGTAATTCCATTCAAACCACTTTTCCATGAAAAAAATTATCCTCTCAGGCTTCTTTTCCCTTATTAATTTTATCGGGTTTTCTCAAAGTACCCCTTCCGAAAAAACACTCATTCAGGTTGATTTTAATAAAAAAATTGGAGATATGACAACCATGTGGGCATGGTTTGGTGCTGATGAACCTAACTATGCCTATATGCGGGATGGCAAAAAGCTACTGTCAGAGTTATCTGCTATGAGTCCTATACCCGTTTATTTCAGAGCGCATAATTTGCTTACTTCCGGACATGATACATTAACTTTAAAATGGGGCTCTACCAATGTATATACTGAAGATGCTAACGGAAATCCGATATATGACTGGACGAGAGTAGACAAGATTTTTGATACTTATTTAGAAAGAGGTATCAAGCCTCTGGCTCAGTTTAGCTTTATGCCTCAGGCGCTTTCTCCGAAACCGATGCCTTATGAGCATTATTGGAAACCCGGTATGCCTTATAATGATATTTATACAGGCTGGGCGTATCCGCCTAAGGATTATAAAAAATGGGCGGAACTGGTCTACCAATGGGTAAAACACTCGGTAGAGAGATACGGAAAGAAAGAAGTAGAAAGCTGGTATTGGGAGCTTTGGAATGAGCCTAATATTGGTTACTGGAAAGGCACTGTAGATGAATATTGCAAGCTATATGATTATACAGCCGACGCAGCCAAAAGAGCTTTACCTACAATTAAAATGGGTGGCCCTGAAACTACAGGCCCGAGCTGGAATAAGGCAGCAGATTTTTTGCAAACGTTTCTGAAACACTGTATTTCGGGTAAGAATTATGTAACAGGAAAAGTAGGCTCTCCGCTCGATTTTATCTCGTTTCATGCCAAAGGCGCTCCTAAAATTGTGGACGGACATGTACAGATGAATATGGGCACACAGCTAAGAGATATTTCAGAAGGATTCAGAATTGTGGCATCTTTCCCAACGTTGAAGCATTTGCCTATTATCATTGGGGAGTCAGACCCTGAGGGTTGTGCGGCTTGTGGCATGAAAACCAATCCACAGAATGCCTATCGGAACGGAACCATGTATTCAAGTTATACTGCCGCTTCTTTTGCCCGCAAATATGCTCTAGCCGATTATTATAAAGTCAATCTGAAAGCCGCAGTAAGCTGGTCGTTTGAATTTGAGAATCAACCCTACTTTTATGGTTTCCGTGATCTGGCAACCAATGGTATAGATAAGCCTGTATTAAATGTTTTCAGAATGTTTGGGCAAATGTCGGGTAAACGTGTAGAAGTAAAAGGCAATATGAAATATGATTTCAAGATGGTGCGTGACTCGAGTGTGAGAGGAAAAAATGCTGATATTAATGCCCTTGCCAGTAAAGATATTAACTCTGCTGCCGTGATGCTCTGGCATTATCATGACGATGACGTGCAGGCAGAAGATGCGCTCGTTGAAATAGATTTGAAAGGATTACCTACTGAAAAACTTAAATTCAACCATTACCGGATAGACAACGAAAACAGCAACGCCTACGAAGTATGGAAGAAAATGGGTTCACCCGAAAACCCGACAAAAGAGCAAATAGCCATTCTCGAAAAGGCCGGACAATTGACATTACTAACTTCACCAGGCTATGTAAAAACAAACAACGGTAGCCTAAAGCTCAATATTAAACTACCACGACAAGGCGTTTCTTTGTTGAAATTCGATTGGTAGAATAGCTATATTAATTTAGTATCTTTATCGAATGACTGATAATTTTCTGACAAAATGTTTTCCATTTTCCTCCTGAAGAATGATAAAATAATTGCCAGATGAAAAACGATTCAGGTCAATGGTTTGACTAAAATTCCTATTAGTCGATTGGTTTAGTATGCGTCCATTTACATCAGTTAATTGATAAGTAAAAGCATTCGAGGACTTTATAAATACTTTCTCCGAGCCAGGGTTCGGGTATATTTGTATATGTGGTGCCTCCTCCTCATTAGCTAAAAGAACAGGTTGAAAGTTAGCTGAAAAGGCACTTTCACAACCCTTTTCAAAAACCTTTACCTGATAGTTCCCTACTTCTGTAAACTTTATTTTCTGTGATGTGGTGGATAATTCATCCCCGTTCAGGTACCATTTATTACCATTTGATGCACTTGAAATTAAGCTATCGTCAGATTGTTTAATCGTTGGTTGCGGAATGATAATCTGAGATAAATTTATAGCTTTTGATGTGGCTTCACATTGCTTCTGTGTAACAGTTAAACTATAATTCCCGGCCAGTGAAGCAGTGTATGAATACACCGTTGCTGAAGGGATAGCTACATTGTTTCTTTTCCATTGAAAACCTACCTCCACTAACTGATTTATATATTCTAGTGAAGTGTTACCTACAGTAGATGAAATAATTCTGTTACCAATATTACAAGTCACAGTTGTGTCACCTGTAATATGAATGTTTGATTTGCATGGAGTTTCAGGCGGTGCTAACTTAAAAAGAATAAAGTCTGGCGCAGTAGTATAATGTATTCCATTTTTATCGGCAGAGACATACAAGCCAGAATCAGAAGCACCGCTAATATCCTGTACTATATAATACTCACTATTAAAACTTTTAGTCCATAATTGTACATTAGCAGATGAAAGCTTCGTAATAGTATTCTTCTTTAGTACAAATATTCTACCATCCCTGGTAGTTGCAATTTTAGCAGAAGCAAAATCTGTATTTTTCCACTGTAAATCTCCGGCAGAATTATATTTGTACAAACCTTTACTCGTACTAAAAACACAACCGTTGTCAGTTGTTCTTTCAAACTCAATAATATTTTCTCCCGTTATAGATTTTGTCCACTTGGCATTCCCTTCCAATGTATTTAGTTGGATAACCGTACTATTGTTAGTATAAACATACATAATCGATGGGTCAGTAATAACAAGTTGAGAGATATTTTGAATTGACGTATTCGACCAGACCGATTGCCCTGTTGCAGAATATTTTCTTAAGCCACCGGAAGCAGCTATAATTACTCCATCATCACTGGTTGTCTGTATATCTGTAAGTATATTAGATAAATCTGAGATATCGATTGACCACTCTATATCTCCATTATTCTTCATTCTTTTCAGTTCAGAGACGCTTTTATTATTGACAGATGTTGTGGTAAGTAGATAAAAGCCATTGGCAAGAGTAGCGATGGCATTTTGTACAGAAAAATCAACAGTTTTTTGCCAGCTCAAATTTAGACCGGAGTCATATTTTCTAAGAGCTCTACTCAAAACCAGATAGACAAGCACACCACCATCTTGTGAAGCATATTGAGACATAATAGGAGCCCCACTTGATCCCCCCTCTGCAAAGATGTACTGATCTTTTACAAGCCCATCAGCATAAAATTTACTGATACTTGCAGTACCACTAATGGAATTTTGGCCTTTAATTAAAGCAAATAAAACATTCGGCCCCGGGAAAGTAGTAATACTTCCACCTCTATTACCTCCATTATAAGGTTCTACCCATTCTACGGCTGGCGCTTGTTCTTGCGCGAAAGAATAATAATAAGATAGCAAAAGTAAAATGGCAGCGAAAATATTCTTAGTCATATATGTATGCAGCAGAGTTATTTTATTATTCCGAAAAATATGAAATATTATTCAGAAAACAACAATTTGAGATAATTAAAAGAAATCCGCTATTTTAAGACTTAGAAAAGTATCTTTTTCTCTTTTTTTCATAAATTCATAGAGCGCTTATTCTTCATATTTTACTATTTTTAATAGGCATTTGCATGAATATCCTGAAAAATTGCGTAACATTTGTAGTTAATTCAAAAGAAATAAATGGAATGGCAAATAAGAGAACTTATTAATAACAATGACCTTGAAGGGCTTAGAAATATCCTTTCTCAAAACCCGGCTCTTGCCAATGAAGGACTACCTTACGATGCGGCAAACACAGCAAAAGCGCACCCATTGCACAGAATTTGCGATGGCGTATTCAGCGGAAAATATACAGATGAAGAGGGGGTAGAAATGGCAAAAACATTTCTGGAATACGGGGCAGATATTAATGGGGGTGAAATGGAAGTGAAGAAGGATACCCCACTTGTTGCCGCCGCAAGTTTACATGCCGATCAGGTAGCTATTTTTTATATAGAGCAAGGAGCCAAAATTAACCACCCCGGATGTCATGGTGGAACAGCTCTGCATTGGGCAGCCTGGTGTGGTAGACCCAAAGTGGTCGAAAGGTTTTTAAAAGTCGGAGCAGAATTAAATAAGAGATGTATAGATTTTAAATCAACACCATTTTTCTGGGCAGTTCATGGTCTGAAATCGGGAGATAAAAAAGATATTAGTGGGCATCTGGAATGCATCAAACTCCTGATTCGTGCAGGTGCCGACAAAAGTATTCCGAATGCCAATGGAAAGACTGTTTATGATTTGTTGGAGGATGGAGATTTGGAATTGAGGGCGTTGCTGGCTTAAGCTGATTTAGATTATGTGTAGTTTAAATAGACCTCGTAAAACTATGGATACCGAATAATAGAAATACTTTGTCATTAAAAAATTTACTCATGTATTTTGGTTTGTACAAAAACTAAAATACATGAAAAAATTTAGTCTACCTCTATTATTTATATTAATAAATACTTCTGTTTTCGCACAGGTTGATGTAACATTTGATAAAATTCAGGATGAAGTCAACATGAAAACTTCTGAAAACGTGAGTTTTGAAGTTAAAGTAAGCTATAAGTCTACTAGGAATGTCAAAATTGAAGTGAGAGATGCGGGTTTAGGCGACGCAGAATTGGGTAAAGATTATAACTTTATTGCTGGATATCCATTTGTTCATGAATTTTTAAATTCTACAACACAAAAGAACATCTCAGTAATGCTGAGTATTCCTAAAACTGCTACCCCGAATAAGATTATCAGTCTGAGACTTACAGGTACAAACACCACTGCCAGTGGTGATGCAAAAATTGATAAGAATATTATTCTGATTAAAATTCTGGATGAAAAGAAAGACGAAGATGATTTTAATATTCCTAAAAATAATTATATAGTTTCATTAGGCTCTAATTTTGATTTTTTAAATAAACTTGAACTAGATAAATTATACGCAGACACGTATGTTTTTTTGCCAAAGCTATTTAAAGTAAAAAGAAAAGATACGAAGAAAAAGTCGTTTTTTGTAGGCATGGATGCTGGGTTTTATAGAAACAGATTAATTTCAAAACCAGTTATTGATATTGCTAATGATACGATTTCACGTCGTCCTGTTGAGGTATTACGTTTTGGCAGCAAGAAAGATTCGGTTTTATATCAGCAAAGTCGGTTTATTGATAAAACCACTATTTCAACAGATAACTTAGCATTATATTTATCACCTGTATTTTTACTAAATCCGGAATCCTCACAAAATACGCAATTATACGTGGCATTACATGCCGAAGTAATTCAGAGGGTTTATACTCAGGAAATAACTATACAGGAAGTATCAGCCATTGAGAAAAAAGTGAAAGTAAAAGACTACGAAGATTTGCTGACAAAAGTTTATAGAGGAGGTACTGCAGGCACTTTTCGTAGAACAAAATATGATGCTTATTTTGGAGGCGGAGTAATTTTACAACATCGTAATAAATTGTGTGAAGTAAGATTAAAAGGCTTATTAATGGCATCAAATGTTGGTTCTATGCCCATATATAAAAGAGATAACAGTGGTGCTATCTTAAGAGATGAAAAAGGGACTCCCTCTATCCGCAAATTACCCCTTTCTTTTATGGTCAATTTTATGGTGAAAGAGTCAAAATCAGGAGTAAAGATAGGTGGAGAGGTGAGAGGGGTTGCAAGCAAATTTGAGAGTCCGAATATATTGTTGTTTATAGCGAAAGAATTCAGCATAGACAAAATTGCCGAA
>CBIHRH010000008.1:0-24066 GCA_966212365.1 uncultured Emticicia sp.
AACTTTCAGTTCGTTGTTTTCAACACCTACTTTGATATCAGAATCAACTTTTTGAGTGAGCGTTCCTTTCGGGCCTTTTACAGTTACTATATTCGCATTATCAACTGTGATACTTACTCCTGCCGGAAGAGCAACTGGTTTTTTACCAATTCTTGACATTTTTTTTGAGTTTAAGGCTTCAAGACACTTTCGCGAGCGCGAGTTATCAGGAGCGGTCAACAACTTATTTAATTAGTGTTGCAGATACTGCAACGGGAGATTTAAGGTATTAACAGGTCTTTACTACCTATTAATAGATATAGCACAATACTTCACCACCTACTTTCAACGCACGGGCTTCTTTGTCTGTCATTACACCTTTAGAGGTAGAAACGATAGCAATACCCAATCCGTTTAATACACGTGGAATATCAGTTGTACCGGCGTATTTACGCAAACCTGGTTTAGAAACACGTTTCAATTCTACAATTGCCGATTGTTTCGTAGTTGGGTTATACTTTAACGCAATTTTGATAACACCCTGCGGAGCTGTTTCCTCAAATTTATAGCTTTGAATAAACCCTTTATCGTACAGTACTTGTGTAATCGCTTTTTTGATGTTCGAAGCAGGAATTTCTACCACTCTGTGACGCGCCTTGATGGCATTTCTTATTCTGGTAAGGAAGTCTGCTATTGGATCCGTTGTAATCATTTTGCTGTTTAATTTTGGATACCTAAGCCAACATTGAGCAGTATCGCGAGCGCGACTTTCTCAATTGGGCTGCAAAATTAGAAAATATTTTTAATAAATAGTGTATATATAAGCAAATATTATTTAGCAGAATTTACAATTCTTAAATAAAGCCTATTTATTCAAGGAATCCTCCTAAACAATATCGCTTATCTTACCAAGATGCTTTAGTAACACCCGGAATCAAACCTTTACCTGCCATTTCGCGGAAAGTAACACGGTTGATACCGAACTTACGCATATAACCTCTTGGACGACCTGTCAGTTTACAACGATTATGTAATCTAATCGGTGAAGCATTGCGAGGTAATTTGTCTAAGCCGGCATAGTCGTTAGCTTCTTTCAAAGCGGCACGTTTAGCTGCATATCTTGCTACAGTTGCCTCTTTTTTTCTATCTCTTGCTTTTATTGATTCTTTTGCCATTGTATGACTTTGATTAAGCTGTTTTACTTAATGCTGATTATGATTTCTTTTTGCTACTAGCGAACGGAAGACCCATTGCCTTTAATAATTCGTAAGCCTCAGCATCTGTTGGTGCCGATGTTACGAAAGTTATGTCCATACCCTGAATCTTAGCAATTTTATCGATTGAAATCTCAGGGAAAATAATTTGCTCTTTCACACCGAAGGTATAGTTTCCGCGCCCGTCAAAACCTTTATCGCTGATACCCTGGAAGTCTCTCACACGTGGAAGCGCGATTGTAGTCAAACGATCCAGAAACTCGTACATTTTCTCTCCACGCAACGTTACTTTTACACCAATCGGCATATTTTCACGAAGTTTGAAGTTTGATACGGCTTTCTTAGAAAGTGTTGCTACGGCTTTCTGACCTGTGATATTCGTAATCTCTTCTAAGCTGCTGTCGATTAATTTCTTATCGCCTGTTGCAGCACCTACACCACGGTTCACTACGATTTTTTGTAATACAGGAACCTGCATTACCGATTTGTAACCAAACTTCTCTTTCAAAGCCGGTACTACTTCTTGTGTATATTTTTCTCTTAAACGTGCCATTTTATTAAATCGCTTTTTTTAGGAGGATTTCCGACCCTCTTTAGTTGGTCCGGTTTCACAACCAGATATTGTAAACTATATAAATTTACCGGTTTCTTTAGAGAAACGTTGTAATTTGCCTTTGTCGTTTTCTTTACGACCAGTACGTGTAGCATTACCTGTTGCAGGGTCTACTACCATTACGTTACTGATATGAATCGGACCAGCAAACTCACGGATTTCGCCTTGCGGGTTTTGTGCCGAAGGTTTCACGTGCTTTTTCTGAATGTTCACGCCTTCTACAACTACACGTTGTTTCTCAGCAAGAATTTCAGTGATTTTACCACGTTTGCCTTTAGAGTTACCTGCAATTACCTCAACTGTGTCGCCTGTGCGTACGTGTTGTTTCTTTTGCTTATTGAATTTTCTTTCCATTACTTTTAAATTTGAAAATTTGAATAGTTAAGCATCAGACAAAGCTGCTACGCAACTCGTCCTGATGTCAGGTCAGGTTTCCCCAACGTGCCGCCCTACGCGGGTCGCTTTCAAATTAAAGAACTTCAGGAGCCAAAGAAACGATTTTCATGAATTGTTTCTCACGTAATTCACGTGCAACAGGTCCGAAAATACGAGTACCACGTGGCTCGTCTTGGTTGTTTAATAATACTACTGCGTTGTCTTCAAAACGTATGTAAGAACCATCTTTGCGGCGAACCTCTTTGGTGGTTCTCACAACAACAGCCTTAGATACTGTTCCTTTCTTCATGTTTGATGAAGACAAGGCCGATTTTACGGATACGACAACTTTGTCGCCAATTGAAGCATAACGTTTGCCCGTTCCGCCTAATACACGGATAACAAGCACTTCTTTTGCTCCACTATTATCGGCAACACCTGCTCTTGATTCTTGCTGTAACATTGTCTTAATTTGTTGGCCATCAGCAATATGCCAATAGCTATTAGCTTTAAATTACTTCGCTTTTTCTACGATTTCTACTAATCTCCAATTTTTATTCTTGCTCAATGGACGAGTTTCCTGAATCTTCACTGTATCACCGATACCTGCTTCATTTTTCTCGTCATGGAACATGAATTTCTTGGTTTTGAGCATGAACTTTCCGTATTTCGGATGCTTCAGTTTACGTACTACAGCTACCACACCAGATTTATCCATCTTGTTGCTAACTACTGTTCCGATACGCTCTTTTCTAAGATTTCTTTCTTCCATTGTCTTTTTCTTAGTTTCCTGATTGCTCAGGGTATTTAAATATTAACGGGCATTCAATTCTGTCAATAATTGAGCAATCAATCTGCGGGATTGACGAATACGCATCGGATTCTCGATAGGCGTGATAGCATGCGCAAACTTCAATTTGTTGATTCTGTCTTTTTCGACAGCGATGTTTTGCTGCAACTGCTCAACTGACAATGCTTGGATTTCTGACTTTTTCATTTTGATCTTGAATGAATGAATGAGTAAAAAAATAAAGGTTCTCATTCAGGTAACTATCCTAAGGTGTTGGCCTTATAGATTATTCTGCGTTTTCCTGATAATCTCTACGTACAACAAATTTTGTTTGTACCGGCAATTTCTGAGCTGCCAGACGAAGAGCTTCAGTAGCAACTGCTAAAGGCACACCTGTTGCTTCGAAAAGAATAGTTCCTGGTTTTACACTGGCTACCCAATACTCAGGGGCACCTTTACCTTTACCCATACGTACTTCGAGTGGCTTTTTGGTGATTGGCTTATCAGGGAAGATACGAATCCATACCTGGCCTTCACGTTTCATTGCACGGGTAACCCCGATACGAGCAGCTTCAATCTGACGCGCAGTGATGCGGCCCGGCTCTAAAGCTTTGATAGCGAATGTTCCGAAAGCAATCTCGTGTCCACGTGTTGCGAGACCTTTGATCCTGCCTTTTTGCTGCTTACGGAATTTGGTTCTTCTTGGTTGTAACATGACGCTATTATATTTTCAGCACTGTTGTGCTTTGTTTCAGGTTTCAAAAATTCTTAGTTTCAGGCATGAAATCTTGAACCTGAAACCCGGAAAATTATCTTCTATTATTATTACCTCTATTATTGTTGTTTCCACCACCGCGGTTGTTTCCACCACCACGATTGTTGTTGTTACGGTTACGGTCTCCGCCTCTGTCGCCTTCGCCTCTTCCGCCACCTCTTCTATCGTCACGTCCGCCACCACGTCTGTCGTCACGTCCGCCGCCTCTTCTGTCAGATGCCTGTGCACCATCGCCGCCTCTTTCGTTGCCTTGAGATTGAGCACCACCAGCCGGAGTTAAATCGCGTTTGCCATAAACTTCGCCTTTGAATACCCATACTTTGATACCGATTTTACCGTATACTGTAAGGGCTTCAGATATTGCATAATCAATATCAGCACGAAGTGTATGAAGCGGGATACGTCCTTCTTTATACATTTCATTACGTGCCATCTCAGCTCCAGCCAGACGACCACCTAATTTCACTTTAATACCTTGTGCACCTACACGAACAGCTGCTTGAATAGCTTGTTTCATGGCACGACGGTAAGAGATACGCGCTTCTAATTGTTGAGCAATAGACTCACCGATTAGTTTAGCATCTAGTTCAGGACGTTTGATTTCGTAGATATTGATCTGAACGTCTTTGCCGGTCAGTTTTTTCAACTCTTCTTTAATCTTGTCCACTTCGTTACCACCTTTTCCGATTACAACACCCGGACGGGCAGTATGGATAGTTAGGGTGATACGTTTTAAGGTACGCTCGATAACTACTTTCGAGATTGCGCCTTTCGGAATACGTGCTGCAACGTATTTACGGATTTCTTGATCTTCAACAAGTTTTTCGGCAAAAGTTTTGCCACCATACCAGTTAGATTCCCATCCTCTGATATATCCAAGTCTAAGACCGACAGGATTTACTTTTTGTCCCATTAGTTTTTAATTCTTGTTTCACGACGCGGGCGTCGTAGGTAAAATGCGGTACGAGTAGTATATCGTTCGCTATTAATTATTAAACTGCACTATCAACTACAATAGTAAGGTGATGAGAACGTTTACGAACTCTGTAAGCACGCCCTTGAGGTGCCGGTCTTAAACGTTTGATCATACGACCACCATCAACGAAGATTGATTTCACAACTAATTCTGCGTCTTCAATTTTCTGGTCTTCGTTTTTTTGTTGCCAGTTAGCAACTGCTGATAACAAGACCTTCTTGATAACAGGCGATGCGTGTTGCGGTTGGAAACTTAAAATTCCCAAGGCATAACTTACCTTTTTACCTCTGATCAGGTCTGCAACCAGTCTTGCCTTACGTGGCGAGGTAGGATAATCACTTAATTTTGCTACTGCTTCCATTTTTTACAAATGTACAATTATTATCTTTTTCCTTTATCTTTCTTTGCTATGTGACCACGGAAGTTACGAGTCGGAGAGAATTCACCCAATTTGTGACCTACCATGTTATCAGTTACATATACCGGAATAAATTTATTACCGTTATGAACTGCGAAAGTATGTCCAATGAAATCCGGAGAAATCATTGAGCGACGCGACCATGTTTTGATGACTGATTTTTTGCCAGAGTTGTTCATGTCAACAACTTTTTTGTCAAGGCGGTAATCAATATATGGTCCTTTTTTTAGTGAGCGTGCCATAAATACTTATATATCCTTTATTATGATTATTTACTTCTTCTTGAAACGATTAGCTTAGTTGACGGCTTAGTTTTGTCACGCGTTTTCTTACCTTTAGCTAATAAGCCATTGCGAGAACGTGGGTGACCTCCTGAAGCACGACCTTCACCACCACCCATCGGGTGATCAACCGGGTTCATAGCAACACCTCTCACACGTGGACGAACACCTAACCAACGTTTACGACCAGCTTTACCATAAGTTACGTTCATATGGTCGGCATTTGATACGGTACCTACTGTAGCAATACAAGTAGCTAATACCATTCTCATTTCGCCTGATGGCATTTTCAAGGTTACATATTTACCGTCTTTCGCCAACACCTGAGCGTAAGTTCCTGCGCTACGTGCCATCTGAGCACCTTTACCAGGGTGTAACTCGATATTGTGAACAATTGTACCAAGCGGCATATTACCTAATGGCAATGAGTTTCCGATTTCTGGTGCAACAGTTTTACCTGCGATGATAGTCTGGCCTACTTTCAAACCTTGAGGGGCAATGATATAGGCTTTTTCGCCGTCAGTGTATTGTACCAGCGCGATACGTGCTGAACGGTTTGGATCGTATTCGATAGTTTTTACTTCAGCAGAAACATCTGTTTTGCTTCTTTTGAAATCGATGATACGATATTTACGTTTGTGGCCACCACCGATATAGCGTGCAGTGCGGTGTCCTTCGTTATTACGACCACCGGTTTTCTTGATCGTGATTGTCAGGCTTTTCTCTGGTTTGCTTGCAGTAATCTCAGAGAAATCCGGAGCTACACGATGGCGTTGACCCGGGGTGATTGGTTTTAATTTCTTGATACCCATTTTACTTATTCTTTTGCAGCCTTAAAGGCTATACTTGAAATTTAATGATGGAATGATTCTCTTACAGAGAGATTCTCGAAGAACCGATTCTTATAAATTTTCGTAGAAATCAATCATTTCTCCTTCTTTCAAAGTCACAACTGCTTTTTTGAAAGTAGAAGTAACACCAGAAGACGCTCTGCTGCGAGTCATTCTTGATTTCTTTTTACCGATCTGACGGATGGTGTTTACATCAGTAACTGATACGCCATACATCTTTTCGACAGCCTTTGCGATTTCGATTTTGTTCGCATCGATAGCTACCTCAAACACAAACTTACCTTTAGCGGTATTTTTTTGTGATTTCTCGGTGATGATTGGTCTTTTAAGTACACTCATTTTCTTAATTTATTAGCAAAGCTGCTTGCAGCTTCTTAGTTCAATATTGATTCTATTTTCGACAATGCACCTTCGCTAATGATTAACTTATCAGCATTGATTAAGTCATAAGTACTTACTTCGTCAGCACTCAAAACTTTAGTTTTAGGAATGTTACGAGCTGATAAATACACATTGCTATCGTAGTCAGGCAAAATGAAAAGTGTTTTGCTTCCTGTTAATGACAATGCACCCAAAAATGCTAAGTAAGATTTTGTCTTTGGAGAGTCGAATGTAAAGTCTTCAATAACTGAGATGTTATTTTCTTTAGCTCTTGCAGAGAATACCGATTTACGAGCTAAAACTTTTACTTTCTTGTTCAATTTGAAATCGTAATCACGTGGAACTGGTCCGAATACACGACCACCACCTACGAAAGTTGGAGCTTTGGTTGAACCGTGACGAGCACCGCCTGAACCTTTCTGACGAACAATCTTTTTGGTTGAACGTGCAATTTCAGCTCTTTGTTTTGCTTTGTGCGTACCTTGACGCTGATTAGCCAAGTAGTGTTTTACATCTAAGTAAACCACGTGTTCGTTTGGCTCGATTCCGAAGATGGCGTCAGACAAACTTGCCTTACGACCTAAATCTTTACCGTCTTTGCTTAATACTGATAATTCCATTTTGTTTGCCGTATTTTTTCGATGTCGTCCGGTTTCGACCTTCCTAATTGTGAATTAGTGATTGAGTGAATAATAATCTCACCCAACCTACTCTTATTTATGTAAAGTAATGTATGAGTTTTTCGCTCCAGGGATTGAACCGCTGATAACGATCAAATTTTGCTCCGACAATACTTTTAATACTTTAAGGTTTTGTACGGTGGTACGAGTGTTACCCATACGACCCGCCATACGGATACCTTTGAATACTCTTGATGGGAATGAACATGCACCGATTGAACCCGGGTGACGTCCTCTGTTGTGCTGACCGTGGGTTTGTCCACCAACACCGGCGAATCCGTGGCGTTTTACAACCCCTTGGAAACCACGACCTTTTGAGTTACCGCTTGCGTCCAAGAAATCGCCTTCTGCAAAAACATCTTCGATACGGATGGTATCGCCAAGGCTGTATTCTTTTTCAAACTCTTTAAACTCAACTAACTTACGTTTAGGCGTTGTGCCTGCTTTTTTGAAATGACCTACCAACGGGCGGCTGGTGTTTTTTTCTTTTTTCTCGCCGTAACCTAGTTGGATAGCTTTGTAGCCATCTTTCTCTTCAGTACGAACATGAGTAACAACACAAGGACCTGCCTCAATCAAAGTACATGGTACTGCTTGACCTTCTGCGTTGAAGATAGTTGTCATTCCAACTTTCTTTCCGATAATTCCAGACATGGTATTTTACGCTTTATTTTGCTATTATAACCTATTTTGATTCTTCTTCGGCCAAAATTGCTTTCGGCGTGCGAACGGGGGTGCAAAATTCCGAAAAATTATGCACGAAACCAAACATCGGTCAAAAAATTATTTACTATTACCAGAGGTTAGCAAAGCCAACTTGTTCATTACACTGCAAACCGTTGCGGATTTCCGCTTGGTAAGGTCAAAAAAAACTAAAGGTGCAGGACGATTCCTTGTTACCTTGCAGTGATTCCTGTAAAATTCATAGCTTTCGGAGACTGTTCTGAATGAGTATGTACGAAACGAATTCGTTATTGCTTACAGTCAAAGTTAAACTGGTTTCCCGAATGAGTCGAGACTTCATTTAACCGTATGAGAAGTACTCCGTTTTTCAATTGAGGTGCAAAGGTACGAGTTTTTTTGATTCACACAATATATATATCAAAAAGTTTTTATTTATTTTTCTTGTTATCAGGGGGTTAGGTGGGAATTGAATAAATTTGTTTGGCGGTGGCCTATGCCCCTGCTCACCGAATGAATTCGGTGGCTAAGATAACAAAGGAACATTTTTGTATTTAAACCCGACTAAAGTCGGGCTTTGTAAAAAAAATACTGTATAAATGTTATTATGTAAGCCGGACTTGAGTCCGGCGATGTAAGCAATAATCCTTTGTTTTCTTAGACGGCGACCGCGACGGCGGACCGTTTCTATTCGCTGATACGTTAATTAACATACCAAACAAATTTATCAATCAGGATACAACAAATACTTAGCCCGTATAACCTTAAACTTCGATAATTCAGGCTCCCAGCTTTTTCTGATGTCTTCTTCTGATACCCCCGCTATAATCTGTTTTCTTAACTGATCTGTACCTATGCGCAAATCAAAAGCTGATATGTCCTGGCCCGGTCTTCCGGGAGTAAAGAAATGCGCTTTATCCGGATAAGCATTATATAATTCAATCAACCACTTTAAATTAATCTGGCGGCTCTTCCGAAGGCTATTAATATCATAAGTGCGTAGGTCAAGTCCATAACAAACAGAATCTTTATGATTAGGCCGCTCACTCATGCCGGGAATACTCACCGGTTTGTATGAAAAGGCATACTTGTCTTTCAGTTTAGGCGCACCTAATATGGTAAAAGGCATATAAGTTCCCCGTCCTTCATTGATGGCTGTGCCTTCAAACATACATAAGCTCGGGAAAAGCATCACCGCTTGTTGCGTATTTAAATTCGGAGAGGGATTTATCGGTAATACATAAGGCATATCATGACTATAATTGGCAACTTTTATAATTTTGAGTTTGCAGGGTTCATTCAGATATCCTTCACCATTAAGGTATTGCGCAAACTCTCCTATAGTCATGCCATGGGTCATGGGTGTATAATGGATTCCTATGGCAGATTTAAATCTATCTTCAGTCATTACCGGCCCGTCTACTACATAGGCGTTAGGGTTAGGTCTGTCAAGAATCAGCAGTTCTTTATTGTTTTCTGCACAGGCTTCCATGATATACTCAAGCGTATTAATATTCGTATAATAGCGGCAACCCACATCCTGAATATCAAAAACCATCAGGTCTACATCAGCCAGTTGTTCTTTGGTTGGTTTCTGGTTTTTGCCATATAAAGAGATGATTGGAATACCAGTTTTAGTGTCTATCTCATTGCTCACCGCAGCGCCATTGCTGGCATTACCTCTGAAACCATGCTCAGGCCCAAACACTTTTACAATGTTAATGCCAAGGCTCAATAAACTATCTACGCTACTTTTCTTGCCGATTATAGAACTCTGATTGGCAACCAGACCAATTCGTTTTCCTTTCAGATAAGGCAGATACTTATCCGTCTGGTCGGCACCGGTAGTAATTTCTGATTTTTTGGATGTGCTTTGGTTGGAAGATGCAATTTGTGCGGTACATCTACTATTTATAATCGCAAGAAGCGTTAAAAAAAGTATAGAAATAAGTCTCATCATTTTTAGAAGGTCAAATTAGGATGTTAGCATATAACGCCATCGCAATATATATCATTATCAAAGATAATTTATAAAAACGGCATATTAAGAAGATAATCAGTGTCAATTATTAGTCTGACTACATTTTGTTTTTAACTATCCCCAAAATAAGGGATACGAAAATACCGAAAATCAGCGATTGATGAGTTTTAGTATTTAAGAGACATTTGTATTGCCAAACTTTATCAGTCATGAAAATACGAATACTCTTTCTTTTGCTATTACTTTATCAATGCGCCGTTTGCCAATCGGTTGTGATAGATGCAAGCCCTGCAAACCCAAGCCTCATTGCTATTCAAAGTGATAGTAAAAGTCTTCTGACCCCAAGATTAACTTCTACACAACGTTCAGCCATTGCCAACCCCTCTGCCGGTTTAATGGTTTATGATACCACTACAAATTCGTATTGGTACTTTAACGGCACGAGTTGGGGAGAAATGAATACATTCTCATTAAATACTTACTGGCAAATCAATGGTGCTAACCAGCAAAGTGAAGGCTCATCGAGTGTGGGTATTAATATCTTTGCTATAAAAGCAAAATTTCAGATAGCAGCCAAATACAGAACACAGGCCATCTTCGGAACTGATTATTCGGGTATTTCTTTCATAGCCAACCCTCCTGCCATCGGCTTCAATATTTATAATGATAGTACAAATACCAACAGGAATCTTTCATTAGGTTATGGCTATTTACAGGAGTTTGAAACCTCTACAGGTAAATACTCTTTAAGACCCTTGTACTACCAGTCTAAAGACTCTGCGACTGCCCAATCGCACGCTTCTTATTTTATCACAAATACAGGCCAATTCGGAAGTACGCTCGCCTTAAACCTTGGCGCCCAGACCAAGTTTTTCAATACTGATTTTTCAAAATTAGGAGAAAATGCGCCTGAAATAAAACACAGGCTTTATACAGGTACTACTTCGGGAAGCGGTTCGAATTTTACGATTATACACTTAACGATGCAATCATCTAAAATTCTGAAAGTAAGCCTGAATATTGAATGCGGGGGTAGCCGCTCCTATGTACCACCCAACCAATGCGGTGATTCTTTCTATGGCAATCATTGCTATCGCTATTTTTTAGACAATAGTGGTTTTCTGACAATCGTGCATGAGGGAGATGCTTCTTCTGAAACCTATTCAAAACCATATAAAGCATTTGTTACATATATCCGCTAAAACCATGAAAAACTCTATATTATTCTGCCTCCTGAGCTTATCATGCCTGGGGCAATCTGTAACCATTGACCCCTCTACTCCTACTTCTGCCATTATTGAAGCCAAAAGTACCAATAGTGGTGTTTTGGTAGCCAGAATGACCTCTGCTGAGCGATTAGCTATTGCATCACCTGCCACAGGCCTGTTAGTATACGATACTACGACCAATGCATTCTGGTTTTACAATAGTTCTTCATGGCAGAAAATTAATGCCGACAATGGAGTTGGGCTTTGGGTTGCTTCCGGAACTAATATTCGAAATGCCAATACCGGCAATGTTGGTATTGGGGTGAATCCTGTCAAAGCACAATTTGAAGTGAGTACCCCTAATACTACGCAGGCCATATTCGGTAGCAATACCACCGGGATTTCACTACAAAAAGATTTCCCAACTATTGGTTTTAACCAATACCGTGATAATTCTAACGTACAGCGATATATCGGCGATGGTTATGCCATGGGCAATTATCTTTCGCCGTCCAACGGAACAATGGTCTGGGCTGTTATTCCCTCCGGAACGGCCGGTAGCCCGACAACCTCAGAAACTGCTGTGATGGCACTCAGCTATCAGGGTTATTTAGGCATTGGCACTTTAATTCCACAGGCCCGCCTGGATGTAGCGGGATATACGAGATTAGGCGAGCTTTCGCCTGGTATTAAGCAAAAGAGTATTATTGGTACAATACCCTGCCTCAGTAATAACTGCACTGATACTATTGCACACGGCTTGAATGCTGGTAAGATTGTAGATGTATCCATAGTTATCAATTGTCCGGAACCGGATGGCAGTATGACCCAGTTTGTGCCACCCAACGATTGCACTTCGTTGCACTCGGGCTATTGTTATTATACTTCGTTTGACAGTACTAATATCATTATCAGACATCCTAATTCGGGTACGGCTTTTACTTTAGGGAAGCCCTATAAAATTCTGATTACTTATATAGAATAAAAGTTTAAATTTGATTTAGAATGAAGATATACTAACTATGCCTATCAGGATATTCATCACCGACGATCACGAGATATTTGCAGAGAGCCTTTCGGTTTTGCTGTCGGGGATAGAAGGAGTGGAAATAGTCGGTACGGCTCAGAATGGACTGGAAACTTTGAAAAAGATTGAAGATGAAGCCATAGATATTCTGATTTGCGATTATATGATGCCGCAGATGGATGGTGTAGAATTAGCCTACCGTATCCGCGAAAAACACCCAAACATCAGTATCCTGATGCTCACCAGCCGCGAAGATGCCCAGGGCATTAAAAACGCCATACAGGCAGGGGTAAAGGGATTTATTTCAAAAAAAACCAATAAAGTCGAGTTACAGAACGTCATCAGAACCCTCTCAAATGGTTTGACTTACTATTCGCAGGATATTATGCAATCATTGCTCAATGGCATAGGTCAGGCCAGAGAATCTGTGAATATTGAGGCCTTATCAAACCGCGAAATTGAGATTCTCAAACTAATTTCAGAAGAACTATCGGGCGTGCAAATTGCCGAAAGGCTCAATATCAGCCATCATACGGTGGAAACCCACCGCAAAAGCCTTTTCCGCAAAATAGGAGTAAATTCAACTTATGCACTCATTAAATATGCTTTGCAGAATGGGATTTGAGGAATTTCTCCTCACCCCAACCCCTCTCCCAAGGGAGAGGGGCTTTTAGTTCAAGAGACTTAAAAGTCTCCCTCTCCTCCTTCAGGAGAGAGAGATTTAGAGGGTGAAGAGAAAATCTGGATTTCCAGCACAACTCCCCTATCATTAGATTGTATCTGCAACTCACCACCCAATTGATCCACTCTGCTTTGAATATTTCTGAATCCCGTTCCGCCTGTATCATTGTTTTTCAAACCAATACCATTATCGCTGATTTTCATAATTAAACCTCCATTTGCTTGCTCAAAGGCAATTTTTGCCTCGGTTGCATCAGAATGTTTCAGAATATTATTGATGGCTTCTAGACAGATAGAATAGAGATTAAACTCAACATTCTGAGTTTTGGGGGTAAGCGATTCCAGGTCTAGCTCCAGATGAATTTTATTGAGCGAATTGATTTTTTGTGCCAGCACTTCAAGCGCCTGATAAAGCCCCTCTTTTTCCAGTTCAGCAGGTTGCAGGTTGTGTGAAAATAACCTTACATCCTGATACGCCTCTTTAATCTGGCTTTTGATATTCTCAAAAATCTTCTTCTCCTTATCGGATAGTTTCGACTCATCGAGTGTTTCGGTACTCAGGCCAATTGCCGAAAGCAGACTTCCCAGGTTATCATGCAAATCTGCTGCTACTCGCTTGCGTTCAAGCGTCTGTCCGCGCATCATAGCATCTTTTATTTCGTCGTAGGCTGTTTGTAGTTCCTGGGTTCGTACCTCTACTTTTTTTTCGAGTGTCTGATTAATCTCTTCGATTACCTGATTCTTTTTCCGGTTCAGATAATACAACCTAAAAATCAGGGCAGTGCCAATCAGCAATATCAGAAATAAGCCAGTTACGCTGATTCTCATTCTTCTGGTTTTCAAATTCAAGGTTTGTCGTTTTTGACTTCTCTTCAATAGTCGCCTTTTGTGTAAGTGCCATATCTTCATTCAGTTTCTCCAATACCGCCTGATATTTTTCATGATATTCAAGTGCTTTGGTTGCCTGATTAAGCGCTTTGAAATTCAGATAAAGATAATGATACACCCCTGCCTTTTCTTCAACCCACCCATATTTTTGGGCAATGGCAAGGGCTTTCAGGCAATATGTATTAGATAACTGATAATCCTTTTTCACTAAATTGTAAAAATGAATCAATACCATATAGCTATAAAAGAGATTCTGCCGCACTTCCGATCTATCGCTTCCGAGCTGAATTTCGATGGCTTTATTAATAAACCCCAACCCTATTTTTTCTTCATACCAGAGCAAATGCACCCAACCAATATTTTTATTAATTACACTCTTGATATTATCATCGTTGGTTTGTTCGGCCACTGCTAAAGCTTCATGAAAGGTTTCAAGTGCCTTTTTATAATAATCCTCCTGTCTGAAAATCGTTAAGCCTCTGGTGTTCAGGCACTTGGCCCATATCACTTTATAATTATGTTTTCTGGCAATTTCAATGGCTTTATCGTTTGTTTCATCGGTTTTCTCCAATAGTTTCTGGTCTTTATAGCAGGTGCTTAACAAATGATAGGCCATTGCGAGCATCTCGTCATTCTGTGCAGTTTTAATGGCATTTTCATATTCATTAGTTGCTTCAAAATACCGCCCGCGTTTTTGTAGAATAATGGCCAGATTCAAATGTGTTTTGCTTATTTCCTCATTATTCTTTTCATTTTCGGCTAAAATCAACGCTTTTCTGGAGGTATGAAGGCTACTATCAAGCAGATTAAGATGGGTAAGATTCTGCGCAATCTGATTGAGAACTTTGGCAGATGGGGTTAGCCGGTAAAGCCGTTTCAACTCAATTTCTTCCTGAAACTGCTGGCAGAATGCGGTGTGAGCAATTATGCAAAAGAAGAGTATTCGCATAGAAATGAGTATCTACACAAATATACATAAAATAGCTATCGTTTATGTGCCAAGCTGCAAAAGTATAGGGTATCAATCAACCCGTTGGCTATACGTATTTATGCAAACAGCCTATCTCATTAACAAATATTCACAAATCGTTAGGAACTCCTTAACACCTGCCTATACGTAGTTTGGCTACTTTTGAGTCTGTTTCGAACAAAATACATATTTATGAAAAAGCATTACACTTTGTTTTTATTATGCTTGAGTTTTGCCGCTTTTGCGCAAAACTCAAGCCCTTTTATCAATCAGGAAAGCCTCGACGCCCGTGGCAATACCATGCTTCTCGGGCCATGCTCTAAGGTAGCCTTTATGCGTTACCCCCTATAACCGATGGTACGAGAAGTATTATACTGATTATATAGTTGATACTATATCCACACAAATTTTTAAGGCAGATTTGAGAGATATAGAGGTACTGATTTTTGGAGCAACCTGGTGCGGAGATACGCAGCAGAACCTCCCACGTTTTCTTAAAATCCTTGAAAAAGCAGAGCTACCTAATGCAAAAATCAGAATGGTAATGGTAGATAACGCGCAGGAACGTTATAAGCAAAGTTCAACGCATGAAGAAGCCAATTGGAACATTTTCAGAGTACCCACTTTCATAGTCTTAAAGAAAGGTGCAGAAATCGGCCGAATCATTGAGCGCCCTGTTGAATCTCTGGAACACGATTTAGCAAAAATCGTCGCTCACCAACCGTACCAGCCAGCCTACAAAGCACAAGCCAGAGTAGCCTATATCCTTAATAATTATCAGGCTAAACATATTGCCAGAGAATTAGAGAATATCCACGAGGAAATAAAACCTCTGCTAAGGAATTCCAGCGAATTGAATGCTTATGGCTATGTACTGCTGGGGCAAAAGCGGTATCAGCAAGCTATCGCGGTTCTGGCCTTTAATACAAACATATATCCCAAAGAGGCAAATACGCTCGCTAGTCTGGCAGAAGCTTACCTGATAGCCGGTGATAAGAAGCAGGCGTTGCTTTATTATGAAAAGGCGTTGCAACTGGATGGAAATCTGGCAGGCGCCCTGGAGAAAGCAAAAGAGCTGAGGAAATGATTGTTTTTAAACCTTTAACTGAGAGTTCTGGAGAGGCGCTCTCCCGACACCCCTACCAGAACTGGCGTTTAAAACGCCCGTTTTTTAAAACCTGACTAATGCATCAGCTTTTTTAATGAATCGACAGTAACGGGTTTAGTGATATAACCAATAATTGGGTATTTGGGTGATACATTCTCAATTTTAATCGAAGCCGACAATATGACGATGTTGGTTTGATTAAATTGCTTGTAGTAGTTTGTGGTAAACTCTTCAAGAAATTCCCAGCCGTTCATAACGGGCATGTTCCAGTCAAGAAAAATCAGCTCCGGTATATCTGAAGATTTTTCTTCCTTAAGTTTCTGATAATATGCCAATGCTTCAGCGCCGCTTGCACAGGTTATTACTTCTTTTGCAAAAGCTGCCCGTTCTGCTACAATTTTAATTAATGTCAGTGTGGCTTCATCATCAATACAGAGTAACCTCGAAATCATCTCTTAAATTTATAGTGAATTTTGTGTTGGATTCCTTGGCATTTCAATCATTTGTCCTATATTCCCAACCCTTTTTTCATTTGAACTTACTGTTTATAATAGATTGTCCTCTATTGAAAATAAGCCTATATATAACTCAAAACAGGTCAAAAATATTTGCACTTTGGCTTATGAGCATAGATTTAATGACTGAATTGAAGAGTTCAGCTATTGAAATGAAGTTTTTTGCTAATGAAATGGCACTTAAAAAACTTTGCCTTGAAAAGCGCAGAATTGATTGCGAATAAATAATGAATTTTGATTTAATGTATATTAATTGATATTTATAGGTATGTTAAATGTTGTTTTTACCCAACGAATTGACGAAATAACCATATAAAGTAAAAAAAATGGTTATACTTTAGCAGAAAATAACTGTTTACCAAACCCCATTTTAACTTTTTAAATGAGTAGATATTAGTTTTTAATTTTACTTGTTTTAATACAAAGGCAATTAATCGTCACGAAACACGGCTTACGTGCTTAATCATTAATGTTAAAAACTTGCCAATAGTTTTATCATTATCAAAACTTAATCTAAATGTTGTTTACTGATTTATTGAGCTGAGAGGATTTAGAAACAACTTTTGCAATGTAATACAATATAACTTTTGCTTTTTTTTAATATAACTTTTGCTAAATTTGTCGATTATTGCCAGTATATGAAAACTAAAAGTTGTCTTCTTGTTGATGATTCAGAAGAGGTAATATTATTGACAAAAACATTTTTTCAAAAATTACCCTTCATCGAAGTACACTCATGCAGTACTTGCGCAGAGGCTATTCGTATACTGGCAATACACCATATAGACCTGATCGTTTTAGACATCCATCTGGGTGCCGAGTCAGGTCTTGATTTACTGAAACTCTACCCTCGCCTACCTCCGGTTATTATTCTCAGTAGCCATCCCGAGTATGCCATTGATACCTATGATATTGAATCTGTGGTAGATTTTGTTTTAAAACCTCTTAAAGAAGAGCGTTTTATGCGGGCTATCAGCAGAGCCTTGGATGTAAAATACTCAGATAGCGGTATTGTAGATAGAGATTTCGCATTTTTTAAAGTATCAAGAAAAATTGTGCGATTCGATTTTGACAATATCGATTATATTGAAGCTTATGGGGTCTATTCAAAATTATATGAGGGGAAGCGAATGACCCTCGTAAATGAGTCTATTTCGGCCCTGGAGCAAATTCTGCCCTTCAAAAATTTCAGAAGAGTACACAAATCATTTATAGTGAATATTCAGAAGATTACAGGCATCGACCACAAGTATTTTCTGATAGACAAAGAGCAGATTCCGATTGGAGTTTCCTACAAATCCCAACTGACAGGCCTTTTTAAATTATTCAACCATGCCGAACCGGATGATTGGCAATAATTATTGTGTTTTTTACACTTAATCATAAAAATCTTGTTAACTTAGTCCCACCTGATATTATCTTTCAATTGTTCATTTTGCAAGGAAATTGTTTAGAAAAGCTTATTCCTTTAATAAAGCAAGGCCTAAACCTATGCCTTCTGGTATAAAATACTTTTGTTTTATACTGATACTCCATTTTTTTTCTGTAACTGTTGCAAAAAGCCAGCAATCTACAAAACTACGCCGATCGCTGCACCTGGCCTCTTATGATTCGGTGCGGGTAAGGCTCTACACCAAATTAGCTGAATATTACTATATGAATGGTAAAACTGATAGTTCTATTTTTTTTGCACAAAAAGGAATCAGTCTTTCCCAAAAAATAAAGATGCTTACGCGTCAGGCTGAGCTTTATAGACGATTGGGGGCTAATTCCAGAAGTAAGGGCAATCTGAATGAAGCCCTTGATTTTTTTACAAAGTCCAAAAAGATTGCCGTTCTTTTGAACCAGAATGCCGAGATAGAAAAGACCGGGTATAATCTGGCTCAGATTCATGCAGCTTTGGGCAATTATAAAGCGAGCGTCAGGGAAATCATAAAGAATCTTGATTTTGCTGAAAGACATAAGTCAAATATTGCCTCAAATTCGAATTATTTATTGCTGGCTGACCTGAATATGCGGTTTGGCAACGACTCTCTCAGCCATTATTATTTAAGAAAATCCTGGCAGGTTGTTACGCTTGCTCAATTAGATAACCGTGAAAGGATTATGATGAAAATAAACATGCTTATGGACGGCATTTTCACTAATCTTGACGGTGGCAGGTATGAATCGGCTGATAAAGTAGTAAAGACACTTCAGCAAATGGAAGGTTCTATTCCCCTCAATCAAAGAGCGTTTTATATTACTGCAATAGAAGATGTTGCCCTTGCCTACATGAATCATAACCTTGATGAGAAAGCATTGGAGCTTTTTGAATATATGATAGCCTATATAAAAAAGAAACAGCTGTATATGAAGAATTATCTGGAATACATGATATATCCGATGATAACTAAAATATATTTAAAACAAAATAAATTCTCCCAGGCTGTTTCTTTGCACAATAAATCAAGGATGTTGATATATCCCGCCGATTCATTAAAAGATTTAAACAATGTATATAGCATATTAAGAAATATTGCCATTCTTCATAATGAATCTGTTATACTTGAAAAGAATGGCCAATACAAAAAAGCCCTTGCCCACTTACATACGCTTGAAGCTCTAAAGCAGAATCTGAATCAGAAAAGAAAAGATATTGAATTTATACAAGTATCGGCATTGATAGAGCTTGAAGCCAATAAGCATAAGATAGAAAGACTGAACAACCAGGTTAAAATTCAAAACCTGAGTATAGAGAATGATGAAAGGCGAAGAATGTTTTTACTGATGCTTGTCTTTTTATTGATATTAGTATGTGCCATGATTTTTATCTTTCTAAGACATGCAAACCGTGAACAAAAACTACTGTTTGAACAAAAAGTAAAAATTGAGGCGCAGTCGAAAGAGTTAGAAGATGCTAACCAGATAAAAGATAAACTGTTCTCAATCATTGGTCATGACCTGCGGAGCCCAGTGGCTGATTTATTAACCACGCTTGATGTGGCTAATAACTTAAAGCCCGATAAGATGAAACAGTATATGTTTAAGATGAAAGATAAAATCAGGTACGTATATGATGTAATTGATAATTTGCTCAATTGGTCGGTTATCCAGTTGAATACCAGACAAGCTCCTATGAAATTACTCAACTTTAAAGAAGCTATACGGGAGACAATTGGGCTTCTGGAGTCGACGGCCCACAAAAAAAATATCACCATCATTAATCAGGTGGAAGATAATAGCGGCTATGCCAATGAACACAAACTACAGGTTATTTTCAGGAATATTTTAAGTAATGCTATCAAATTTACTCCGGTAGATGGGTTTATCAGAATCTACTCTGTTAATCAGAAAGAACTGACAGGTATAGCCATCAAAGACTCAGGGATGGGATTAGACAGTAACATCCTGCACAATATTTATTCTAACCTGGAAAGCAAACCGGGAACCAGCGGAGAAAAAGGCACCGGCTTAGGTTTAAGACTAAGCAGGGAACTGATTGAAAAGCAGGGCGGGGCCATGAAGATAATCAGTCAGGCGGGTAATGGCACGCTTGTGAAACTTTATTTTAAAAAGCAGCCTGAACCCGAACTGCATTCATAGCCAAAGCTCGTTGGGATGATTTGGTTGGCTATTTGTCTGGTTTATGAAGGCCTATTTCTGAACGAGATATCCTCATACAAATCATTTCAACTTCACCGACCAGACTTCAAATCTTGCCTTATTAGCATTATAGATAAAGAGTTTATTATAAGCCTCTGAATACGAAATCGCTGGCAAGGCCGTAGCAGGCAACGGTTTATCGCCCAGCATCCGGCCTTTCAAATCAAATAATGTATTGTTCTTACCATCAAAGATGCCTACAAAGCGGAGGTCGTTACCCAGATCAAAATAGCGCAACTGAGATTTCATGAAATTGGTGCTACCTATTTCTATCACCGAAGCACCTTGCTTATTCATGATAATTAAAGATGTAGGAGTCCGGCGGGCAATAAGCCAGTCTTTATGATTCTGGTCGAAAATCACTTCAAAAACAGTGGCTTTATTCGGGCGCTCTAACTGAATATTCCCCTCACTTAATGAATTACCGTTCATATCTACTTTCTTGATTTCACCCGTTTCCGAAATGAGTGTAATGATAGAGTTTGTTCCTCTCTCTTCTTCTACTATCATCTCCACAGGACGAGCAGATAATGGCACCTTAGGGAAGCCTTTCAGAAATGGCCCATCTTCATAAATCACATTGAGCGTACCATCTTTTTGCAGTATAGCCAGATACGTATTATTCCTAAACTTAACAGGACTAATCTTCATAATATCTGTCAGGTGTACCGCTGTTCTGATTCGGTTAATCTTCTGTGTCTCCTCATTAATTACATATACATTCCCACCGTCATCAGCCACATAGATTTTTGTTTCACTGGCAGCAACTGCCCTTATCGACCCACTAAAATTAATATCGGCATAATTGGCCACTAAGCCTGTTGGGTTTTCTCTTGTGAAAAACAGAAGTTTATCTGCCGTTGTAGCCAGATAGTGTAAAGTACCATTCTGGAAATAATCTGTCGGCAATAAATAAGCACTAGTCAACGGTTGACTCAATGGAATCTTATTTATTTCCTTGGCTGAATTGCTCAATAAGACCGCCTGATGGTCGTCTCTTTGCAACAGAATCTCTTCTGAGGTATTATAGGCATTTTTGATAATAAAAGGCTTGCCTGCAAACGGGGTAGCTGTACTCAAACTATCCTGCAAAAAGAAGCGATTGACTAATACCTCTTTCTGTGTTTGAGGAATCTTCTCTATCAGTAATTTAGTACCGAAAGTATTATTAATCACAAAGTTTTCAACCGCTACAAAACGTAGCGCTTTGGCTCTTTGCTCATGCTTGATAGTAGTACTGCGCCATTTCTGAGGTCATGAATAGTAGAGGTTATTCCAGATTCTTTGCGGACTAATGATAGCTGTCACCTGAGCCTGAGGACGTAGTTTTTTCACAAAATCGGTATAAACATTTGATTTTGCCCAGGTCTGCCCAAAGTTCAGACTATTCAGGTATTCCCGCATGGCATCATCATCACTTGATAGAATCATGTAATCGCCAATCTGGGTATAATAGCAATCAGCAAAACCTCTGAAAATAGAGCCAAACAACAAGGCCGGCAACTGACTTATCTGGATATTGCGCACATAGTTATTCAGATAACTGAACGGCTTAGGCTTGAAATAAGAAGAGAGTTTTCCGGCATTATCGGCCAGATCATCAAACATATTTAATGCCTCTGCAGGATCTTCTGTTTTTATTAGCAATATCTTCTTCGCAGGTTCATCGGCCGAAGTCTCCATTTCGCATAGCACTACTTCATTTTTTAAGATGGTATACAGGCTGGTCAGATTAACTCCAAGAAAACGATTCAGGCTATCCCGCTCGTTTAAAAGCATCTGCTCATTTCCTCTGAAATAATTATTGTAATCCTGCGCCAGTTTGGTTTTATTCTTAAAACTGATGCGGAAAGTAATAGCAGTATTTTCGGGAATCAGGTCGGTGCAGGTAAAAGGCTGTGGCATCTGCTGACCGAAAATCCCCAGGAACGGTATGGTATTAGTGCCTTGCGAATAAATATAGGCTGAAACCGTATTTGGCAACTTGGGTTTCTCAAAAACAATATCCGGGTTTCTCGGGGTAATATCACTAAAAAACTCAATCAGATTCGGCGACAATTGCGAGGGAAGAATATCAGCCACATCCTGCAGATTCCGGCTCTTGAAATAAATATGGGCTATCCCCCGGCGACTCTCTTTAAATGGCATCCCTTCAAGAGGTGCTCCTGATTGAATACGGTTTACTACTTCTTCCAGCAATACTTTCGAGCCTGTGCAAATCAGGAAGTCATCGTGCACCAGAAAGTTAAAAAGCAGGCGATTATTAGAGGTGTAGAGTTCCTCTAATCTGACACCCTTATAGGTACGCCCATAAGCTTTTCTTTTACTGAGGTCAGGAGATGATAATTTATTCAGGAAATTGGCATCGCCAAAAGCACCCGCAGGAATATAGATGATGTATTCGAGGTTTTTTTTGGTTTCACGGTGAAGCGAGTAGGTAATCTGTTTCTTATATAAAAACTTTCTGGCTATTACAGAGTCATCAATGCTTTGGGCAATGAGTTTAAGCGGTTGCAGGGCATCGTAAAAAAATGGAATATCAGCTAATTGTGTAGAGTCAACCCCCTTCTCATTGAAAAGCGAACGTTGAATTTGCGAACTTTCGACCACCAAAAAAGCGTTGTCAGGAATATAATTCCAGGCGTCTCTTCGGGGGGCAAACCAGATGCGGTAAGCTATGTATATCGCCACCAATGTCAATAAGGCATTGATATACCACAGGTACTTAGTTTTTATCATAAGAAAGCAACGTAATTCTAGTATAGGGCGCCAACAGCATCAACTACTTTTTAGACTGAAAGTTTAAAAGTAGATTTGCAAAAGTAAATAAATTTTAATCAAATTTCCTTGAAATCAGGCCAATTTACTGTGCAGATATGATTAAATGGTCTGCTTTCAATCAAAAAATATGGTTCAGTTAGACACAATCTGCGCCCTGGCCACGCCACAAGGCGTCGGGGCAATCGGGGTAATCAGGGTTTCAGGTGAAAAGACCTTTGAAATTGTCAATAAGATTTTCAAAGGGAAAGATTTAACTAAAGTTGAATCTCATACCATTCATTTTGGTACTATCAGAGACTATACTGATAACCCGGAAGGGAAAATCATTGATGAGGTGCTACTCTCGGTTTTCAAAACCCCACGGAGCTTTACCAAAGAAGATGTGATAGAGATTTCGTGCCATGGCAGCGACTATATCATAAAATATATCCTAAAATTACTTATTCAGAACGGCTGCCAGATGGCCAAGCCGGGTGAGTTTACCCAAAGGGCATTTCTGAACGGGCAATTCGACTTAGTACAAGCCGAAGCAGTAGCCGACTTAATCGCGGCAGATTCAGAAGCAGCCCACAAAACGGCCTTAAACCAGATGCGCGGCGGATTTTCTACCCAACTGAAAGCCTTGCGCGAAGAGCTAGTACACTTTGCTTCACTGGTAGAATTAGAGCTTGATTTCGGTGAAGAGGACGTAGAATTTGCCGGAAGAGATGATTTAAGGCAGTTAATATTGAAAATTCAGAATTTTCTAAAAAAACTAATAGATTCTTTCGATGCAGGCAATGTGATTAAAGAAGGCATTCCGGTAGCCATTATTGGTCCGCCCAATGCCGGAAAATCTACTTTGCTGAATATCCTGCTCAATGAAGATAAAGCTATCGTCACAGATATTGCTGGCACGACACGTGATGTAATCGAAGATATTCTTTTCATAGGCGGCATCAAATTCCGCATCATCGATACCGCGGGTATCCGAGAAACCAAAGACGTAGTAGAAACCATCGGTATCGAACGCTCAAAACAGGCGATGGAAAAGGCTGAAATTGTGATACTATTGTTTGAAAACGAGGTTGACCAATTGTTTCTGGCCAATACTTTTGCTGAGATGGTACACGATAAGGAGGTGATTTGGGTTAGGAATAAGATTGATTTATACACCTCACCCCCGGCCCCTCTCCCAGAGGGCGCGGGGGGTGAAAAATGTGCAACCCTACCCACACCCCCAGGGCGCTGGGCCGGGGGGGAGGAGAA
>CBIHRH010000009.1:0-22651 GCA_966212365.1 uncultured Emticicia sp.
TCTCTAATAAGACAGACATACTGTTATAAGACGCCTTTTTTCCGTCTTTCGTTGTAATTGTCAATACGAAATGAGAAGGTTGAAAAAACAAATTTAATAATTTACCAAACCAAGTGGGTGTAGTTTTTATTTTTAATAGCATTATCCTATTAACCGAACTATCTACCGGAATGTTATAATCCTGCCCCAAACGAAGTTTTATATTTTCAGTTTTTACGGGCGTCAGTGTTTTAGTTACGGGTTGTTTTTCTAGTAATAATCGCTTATCCCACATCATCACAGGTTTATAACGCTGCAAAAGTGCCAGGAGTGTCTGGGTTTCATCTCCCCAGGCATATTTATTATCGGTGCTTTCAACGCCATAGATAACAAAATCAGGAGCTGTCGCAGACAAATATTTTTCCCGGTTTTTATTATCCAAAAACTGATTATAAGCCTGATATGATTGAAGTGTCGGGCGGGGATTATAATTCAATTGATTAAAATAAATCTCTGATATTTCGTTCGGAATAATATCAACACTTTTATTACCTATTCTGGTAAGCACATCAGCCGGATAGATTCGTTGAGGCTTATAATCGGGTTTATTGAGGATACCTTTAAAATATTCCGGGAAAATATAAGTTTTTGTCCGCAGGTTATCAGGAATTGAAAAGGTAACCTTACCAAAAATAGGTTGATAGAAAACTAAATAGGAAATAATATTAACAGCAATCAATAGCCACCCGCAGATGCGGAGAAGTTGATTGGTAGCAAAAAAAGGCAGTAGGAGTAAGGGTAAATTAGCCAATTTAACAAATGCCGTAATATGCCCGTCATCAGCCCGAACAAAAGCATATTTAACCAGAATAAAAGCAATAACAACACTACAACCCCATACAAAAAGGTTATCGAACAATGCAAGGCTTAGCTTCTTTTGCTGTATAAGATTTCTGGTAGCATAAAAGATCCCTAACCCAATTAATAAACCCCAAATCAGAAAAGACACAATCACCAGGCGCAAGCGACCATCAGGAAATAAAGACTGCGCCGCGTTATACCCACTAATTACCTTTATGCTCGAATAAAAATAAGGTATTAAATCAGTTTTGAGTAATAAGGCTAATAACCATGAAACTAAAGCACTGCTGATAATATAGATGAGAAATTCTGCCAATGTAAGGCGTTTGGTAAAAAATGAATAGATAGTTAGTACAATTACAAATCCTAAACTGATAATACCATAATTAGCTTTAACGAAAAACGTAATAATACCAATCAGGATAGCGTAAGAGAGGAACCAATGATTTTTTACCTGCAAGAAACGAACGCCCAGAAATATAGAAGAGTAAAACAATAGAAAATGCACCCACTCGCCGTACATCGACGAAATAAAAAAGAATACCACAAAGTGAGCTAATAATTGATATACCTTTAGTGGCTTGGGTAATAACAGGAAAAGTAAAACGCCAATAGTAATAAAGAAGAAAAGATCGAATAAGAAAAGCTCATCAGGGTAAGTGGTGATAGCAAACCTTTGGGTTAATGAGCCCAAAGGGCCATAAGTATAAATCACATCCTGCCCGAATATCAAACCTTTGGCTTTGGCTAGTTCAAGGGCTATCCTCCACGAATTATCAATACCACCCTCGGGATTCTCATAAATCCGATAATAGGGGAATACTAAAATAATCAAAAAAAAGACATACAAAAACTTCAACCAGAAACTGCGGATTTCCCACTTAAAAAATTTTACCATTATCTATTAATGCTTCAAGCCTGATTATTTATTTAAGAGAAGAGAAATAATAAATGGCAAAGGTAGATACACAAGTCTAAAAAAAAAAGGCTTTCAACCAACGGTTGAAAGCCCTTGTATCTATAGATTACTTATTTACAAGTCGTTTAGCTTACTTTTATTTCGGCTATAGATGAAATACACGATGAATCCGAGCAACATCCAGCCGATAGCAAATTGTTGAGCTTTGCTATCTAAAAGCGCCATCAAAGCAAAGTTGGTAATAATACCCAATGGCCCGATGATATTTACTAATGGAGTTTTGAATGGACGTTCACGGTTTGGCTCTCTGAAACGTAAAATCAATACAGCCAGACATACCATAGCAAAGGCAAACAAAGTACCGAAGCTGGTCATATCACTTAAGATACCGATTGGTGTGAATGATGCCACTAAAGAAACCACTAAACCAACCAGAAGCGTGCTCTTCCAGGGTGTTTGCCAGGATGGGTGAACTTCTTTGAAGAAATTAGGCAACAAACCATCTTTCGCCATTCCTAAGAATACGCGGGTTTGACCTAACATCATTACCAACATCACCGAAATCAAACCTGCTGTGGCAGCAGCTGTAATGATAAACACTGCCCAGGGCTGGCCAACTTTGTCAAACGCCATAGCCACAGGTGCTTTTAAAGCATCACCGGTAATATCTTTATAATTTAGCATACCGGTTAGTACTAAAGAAACCAATATGTATAAAATAGTACAGATTAATAGAGAAGAAATGATAGCAAATGGAATATCTTTTTTGGGATTGATAGCCTCACCTGCAGAGGTAGATACTACGTCGAAACCAATATAGGCAAAGAAAATAGCTGCCGCACCACTAAAAATACCTTTCCAGCCATAAGCTTCTTTGGCGATACCGTCTTCGTGAGTAACCAGGGTAGGTTCAGGAATAAACGGTTTCCAGTTATCGTAATTAATAAAGAAAGCTCCGGCAATGATTACAAATATAACCGCACCTACTTTCAGGATTACAATCAGGTTGTTGGTATTAGCTGCTTCCTTAATACCTTTTACAAGAATCCAGGTCACTACCCAGGTAATAATAAAAGCAGGCAAATTAAATGCAAAAGAAGGCGCATCAAGCCCATTAGCCTGTGCAAAACTTGCTGCCGACCAAGGGTCGTTTCTTAAATAGAAAGGTATATCTATACCAAATAAATGAACTAATTTATTGAAGTAACCCGACCAACTCACGGCAACAGTCATGGCACCCATAGCGTATTCGAGAATCAAACCCCAACCAATAATCCAGGCAAAAAGCTCACCGATGGTTCCATAGGCATAAGCGTAAGCCGAGCCTTCAACCGGAAGCATAGAGGCAAACTCTGAATAACAAAGGGCAGCAAATACGCAACCGATACCTGCAATGATAAATGAAAGTGCTAATGCCGGGCCGGCGTGATAGTGAGCGGCAGTACCTGTTAATACAAATATACCCCCTCCGATAATACCCCCAATCCCGATAGCGGTAAGACTCCACTTACCCATTACCCTTTTGAGTTGGTTGTTTTTAATATCTGCTTCGTAAGCAGACATTGGCTTCTTACGCCAAATACTGTTTTCCATACGTTTTTTAGAGTTGTTTTTGGTTTGTTTTCGAATTATATTGCAATATACTGCAAAAAAGACTTGATTTACCAAACCATTTAATCAAAAAACGAAATAATCTTTTATTTTTTGGCTTTTTACTTCAAATATCTGGTACGTATATTGACTTGTCTGAAATATTATTTACCGGACTAATCCATAATCCTGACTATATCTCCAGATTGAAAATCAGGTAGTTAAATAGCTTTATTAAATAGCGTTTAAGACCCAGTATTTCTACATTCAGAAAGCGGGCTCCCCTTTAAATAAAATTTATGTTATTTTAATTAACCGTCTACCTACTATTTGTTGGGTTTGCCTTATAATTGCGGCCGATTAATGTCAGGCGTGAAGATGGTTGTCTCAAAAGAAAACATTGCCAAATATTCTTTTGCCAGGCTTTAACCCCACACCCTAAATCCCTCTCCGCGCGGCGGACACCGCGCGGAAGGGTTGGGATGGGGCCTTTTCCAAATATTATTTGGTATAAAAACCTTTTGAGACAACCACTCTATTGTATGCTATAGGAGAATCTTATTAAAAGGTTTAAATATAAATATTGTACTGTGCGTTAATACCAAAGTCCACCTAACTTATAAAACAACAAAACTACTAAATCGCATGAACAAGAAGCAAATTACCTGGGTAGGGTTCTTAGTCGGAATTTTACTGTTCAGTATTAGCTTATTCAGAGAAACATTATTTATTCATTCTTATTTCGGAGTCTATACATTAATCTTTCTGAAATCTGCATCTATTCTGATATTGGGTTATTTCTTTGCCCGGATCATCAATTTTAATCCTATCCGGTTTTTAATAATAGGTATTTGTTTTGAAGTTTTTATTCGCTTGTTCATGCCTCATGCCTATCAATTAAATGAGAGAATTGGGAAAATATATAAATACCCGGCTATACGAAATACCTTACAACCATTAACCAGTTATGCCAAAGACATTGCCCGTAATATAGGCTCTGATATGGGCTCGGTTCAATACCTTGAAACAGGCAGCAGATATGACGAAGAACTCTTTTATACATTTGAGCCCAGCAAGTTCACTTTCAAGCATATTGATTTTACAAACGAATATAATATCAACTCAAAAGGAGCAAGAGATGATGAGCAATCGATTCAGAACCCGGAAATAGTTTTTATAGGTGATTCTTTTACAACAGGCCTTGGTGTAAATCAGGACGAAACATTTTCAACACGGGTAGAAAAAGCACTACAGAAAAAATCGCTCAATTTAGGCGTACCTTCTTACGGAACAGCCCGAGAGTTATTACTACTGAAAAGATTCAAGTTAGATTCTTGCAAATATATAGTACTGCAATATTGCAATAATGATGACTCTGAAAACCGGGCTTTTGTGGATAATAATTTTAAATTGATAAAAAGAGGTGAAGAAGATTATAAACAGGCCCAGATTTATAACCAGCTGGTTTTACATTATTATCTGTTCAGATATACCTATTCTTTATTTGCCAAAAAAATATTGTACTCAATAGCCGACCTGATGTCAAATCGGGAGTCATATAAACATCAAACCGTAAAACCATTAAATAATCCGGTTGTTGACTTCTTTAAAATTCTACAAAGAATACAAGCCGAATACCCCGACAAGAAAATTATCGTTTTTGAGCTGGGCTTGTTCGATACCTCTGCTGACTTTTATCAGAAATTAAAAAAACTGGTTGAAGATAATCAGCTAAAAAATGTGGAACTTGTAGATACTTCAACATTTATTAATTGCGAAGACTGTTACTACGGTCTCGATTTTCATATTACACCAAAAGGCCACCAGATTCTGGCAGATACCTTGGTAAGCCGACTTAAAAAATAAAAGCCTGATAGATCAGGCTTTCTTCAATATCTTTAAATTGTAGGTATCAGAATTTAGGACAGGATAATTCTTTCTTGTTTCTTCTGTTTCTTGTTCTTTTGGTTTCAATAGGGTCAAATTGATAAGCTATCGAAATTTCGTGTGAGCCACCTGTTGAAACACCCAGGCTTGAAACGGTAATATCGTAACTATAACCAATAGAGAAATTGTCCTGACGCACCCCAACCAGAAAAATCAAAGCATCATGATTAGTACGGGTAATGTCTTTTTTCTTGATAGGTATCCCTCTATACCATAATCCTAAGGTAATAGGAGAATAGGTAGCATAAAAGCCTAAATCCAGCTGATCGAATTTCCCTTGTCTCTTATATAAAAAGGCAGGTGATACAGAAAACTCTCTATCAACATTGCCCGCATTCGAATAAGGATTAGCTAAAGGTATTTTCAGACCGCCGCTTACGCTTATTTTCATAGGTAAATAAGATGGAATACCTCCCGTAGCAGATGTCAGAAAAGTATAGTCCGGCTGATTGATATGGTGGGTGGCCACGCCTATCCACGATTTGCTATTGTAAAAGAGCGCTCCTGCACTGAAATCTACATATTGAATCGGCTTAATATTATTGTTATCGGCAAATGGGTCACTCGACGGTTTGGTGGGATCAAAGCCAGAGTTAGTGTATTGGTCGCCAAAAGTAAGACCTAAATAATTAAGGCTCTTATTGGCATAAGTTCCCTGTACACCCAGGCGCAGAAAGTTTTCTTCGTCGATTCTCAACTGATACGAATAAATAGCGCTGAAATCGGTGCTTTTTATTCTGCCCGGGCCCTGAGAGTCATTAGTAATCAAAACACCTATTCCACTATTGAGTTTTTCGATGTAATGGTCTACAGAAAAAGAAGCCGTAACAAAGTTAGCATTAATAGAAGGCCACTGGTTGCGATAGTTAGCAATCAATCTGGGAGCATAGGCTCCACCTGCAAAGGCAGGATTTTGGTATAGGGGTGCCGCATAAAACTGCGAAAACTGGGGATCTTGTGCCAGGCTACTAAAGCAAACCGTACACAAAAGGACAATTCGTAAATAAAGTTTTTCCATTGCCTATGTTTTATAGGAGATAATGATGTATTTCTATAGCAAATTTCATTCCAAAGCACATTTAAATTTTTTACGAAAAGGTTTTTATACGAATATACTGTTTTTTGTAACACTTGTCCAGAAAATAACGTCTTATGTATAGTTTTTGGTGTAAATGTACCGAAAAATGTAAAGGGGTTATCCAACCAGAAATGTTTAAGCGGGCATTTCAAATAATTATGCCCGGCATCTCGTTAAAATTTCAGAAGCAAAATCGTGCAATTTGATTTATTTTTAATAAGTTAGTATTCATAATATTTAACGAACTATGTGTGGTGGTATTGGTACTAATCTAAGGATTTTTTTTATTGCGGCCACATTATCCTTTACTTCTTATTCTTCCTTTTGTCAGGAGTTCTTTATAGGTGGTAAAAAATGTATTAGCGCCCCTGCTACCGGTGGCGGAGGTACTGGTGGTGGTAGCGGACAAGCACAGAGTGCGGATTGTAATGAGCCGACAGTATTTTTTGATACAAACAGAGATGCAACCGCCTGGATATGGGATTTCGGTGATGGTAGCGCTACGGCTACTACGCGTAATCCGCAACATACTTATTCAACAAAAGGCGATTATACTGTTACTCTAACCCGGACAGTAAATAATGTTGTGCAACCTCCGGTAACCAGAATCGTTACGATTAGCGAGCCGCCCACTCAGCCCATGTTCTTCAAGAAAATCAGTGCTGATACTACAGTATGTGATGGTAAAAAGGTTACATTAGACCCATACAAAGGTACAGCAGCTCCTGCTGGTGTTACCTATCTCTGGTTTCCTAAAGGACAAACAACCCCGACAATAGATGTTGATTCTGCTGGTTGTTATTCAGTCGAAGTCTTTGACCCATCAGGCCAATGCTCACGTACTGCAAAAATCAATGTGAAATTCTGTCTGCAACAGACTAATAGTGGTGGTGGCGAAAAATGGTATTTCGGTAAAGGGGCTACACTTGAGTTTGGCTTAAATCCATCATCGGTACTTCCGCCGGATACATTGGCAAATTCAGGAGACCTGTTTGGAGACCCTGAGGAAGAAGAAGACCCGGTTTATATTCCGGTAGACCCTAGTTCAAGCAACTCGCTTAATGCACCAGAGGGTACTGCTATGGTCTATGGTCCTAAAGGTGGCTTGCTTTTCTATACTGACGGTGTAACCATATATGGTAATGATGACAAACCCTTGAAGTTTATCCCTGCGACACCAAACGATTTGGGTGGGACAAATACCTCTACTCAATCTTCACTTATTATCCCTAAAGGGTCTTGTAATGAATGTCCGCATCATTTATACTATGTATATACCTTAAATAAAACTACGGGCATGTTATCTTATAGTGTAGTTGATTTAAGGAGAGAAGACGGGAAAGGGGCGGTTGTAGAAAGAAATGTTCCGGTAAGTTTTACTACCAGTCAGCAGATTGCAACCAAGAAAACACCTGATGAAACCGGGTTCTACATTTACTCTCATGATAGTAAAACCAATGAATTCAGGATACTGAAAGTTGATTCGACAGGTGTAAAAGAAAAAGTACAGGCACTTGGCATGGTTCCTTCGGATACTACGGGTTATATGCGCATCTCTCCGGGCGGTGATAAACTGGCAATGGCTATAACAAAGAATGGGCAAAACTATGTGGAGGTATATGATATAGATGACGAAACCGGAGAACTTAAATTGAGTTTAACCATTGACTTAAAAATAAAAGCTCCGCCGATGGTTTATGGTCTGGAGTTTTCGAGAGATGGTAGTTTATTATACACAACACTGAGAGGCGACCCGGCCGCTAATGTAAAATCATTTTTATATCAGCTGAATCTGAATCTGAAAGATGCGGATGCCATAACAGCCGCCAAAATTAAAATTGATGAATCCACAGCCTATGCTTTTGGCGCTTTGCAAATGGGGCCAACCAATGCAGGCGGGGGTGGAGCGATATATATGGCGATTGATGGTAGCGATCAGCTTCCTTACATTTCTCAACCGGAAGTACCGGGTGGAGCCAGCCTGGTAGGTTACGTGCCTATTAATAATGGTTTTGGCGCTGATGTAAAAGGAACCAGCCATTTTGGGTTTCCCAACGTAGTGCACGCCAAACCACTGCAGGATGGAGAGCAACCCAGCGCCACCTTTGAAGGTACTTGCCAGGGACTACCAACCATATTTAAAACACAAGGGATATGTAGCCCAATGAAAAACCAGGTAGCCTGGGATTTTGGCGATGGTTCAACCGGAACCGGAACAGAGGTTTCTCACACCTATGAAAAAGAAGGCAGATATATCATTAAAATGATAATAGATGTCTTTTCAGAGACCTTTATCAGCAAAAATGTTAATATCCCTATTGTAAGCAATCTTTTAGGTAATGCCCTTAAAGAAAAATGTAATACGTTTACGGTAATAGATACGGTTTATATTAAGCCGACACCTATTGTTAACCTGCCGGATTCTGCCTTTGTTTGTGTATTGAAAGGGGGTACCTTAGTGTTAGACCCTAAAGCGCAAAGAACTTACGACCCACAGTATCTCTGGAAACCAACCTCCGAAACCACACCAAAGATTACCATTAGCGCTTTGGCAACCTATAGTGTTGAAGTGGCCAATAAGTTTGTTTCAAGAAGTGGTAATGTGTTCTGTCCGGCCAAGGATGAAGTAATAGTAAAAGAAGGTTGTGAACCACAGGTATTTGTGCCTGAGATTTTTACACCAAATGGGGATGGAATAAATGATAAGTTCGAATTGCCGAATGAATTTATCACAGATTTTGACCTCAAGATTTACAACCGTTGGGGCGAAATAATATTTGAAACCTTTGAACCTGATACACTCTGGGATGGAACCTATAAAGGCAAAATGATGGCACCAATGCTCTATGCCTTTACTGTAAGCTACAAAAGTCTGTATTTTCCTTACCGACCGAAGGTAACCAAAACGGGGGGGATTCTGCTAGTGAAATAAGATTTCTTCAAAAAACATACATTTGTGTCATTCGCTCTTCATACCTTTGAAAGAGTAAGGAAAAGTATTTTAAAAATCATCAGACCATGATACTTTAGCGGGGTTTGTATAGAAACCACCCGGGAATATTGTATATTTGGTAAATAAACAGAGAGGTTTCTCATAGATTTCATGCGACAAGATTATATAAAAGGAGATAAGGAAGCGCTTTCGCCTGTAGAAAAAGAAATAGAAAAAGCCCTGCGACCTCTTTCTTTCGACGACTTTACGGGACAGGATAAAATTCTGGAAAATTTAAAAATCTTTGTTTTGGCTGCTAAACAAAGAAAAGAGGCCCTTGACCATGTGCTATTACATGGCCCTCCGGGTTTAGGAAAAACTACACTTTCGTTAATTATCTCTAACGAACTGGGAGCAAACATCAAAATAACTTCCGGCCCTGTTTTAGATAAACCCAGCGACCTGGCAGGTTTGCTTACGAACCTTGAGCCTTTTGATGTGCTATTTATTGATGAAATCCATCGCTTGAATCCCATAGTAGAAGAGTATCTCTACTCAGCTATGGAGGATTATAAGATTGATATTATGCTCGATTCAGGCCCGAATGCCCGTAGCGTACAGATTAGCCTGAATCCATTTACCCTGATTGGTGCAACCACCCGTGCAGGTCTGCTTACCTCGCCACTACGCGCCCGATTTGGAATTAATTCCCGGTTAGAGTACTACGATGCCGAATTACTTTCTAAAATCGTCAAGCGCTCATCTTTTATACTCGATACACCAATCACTGATGAAGGTGCTTTTGAAATAGCCCGTCGTAGCCGGGGTACACCTCGTATTGCTAATAACCTGCTCAGACGTACCCGCGATTTTGCACAGGTAAAAGGTAACGGGAAAATTACGCTGGAAATTGCTGAAATAGCCTTAACTGCTTTAGATGTTGACCATGATGGATTGGATGATATGGACAACCGTATCTTGCAGACAATCATTGAGAAGTTCAAAGGTGGGCCGGTGGGTTTATCAACCATTGCCACAGCAGTAGGAGAGGAAGCTGAAACAATAGAAGAGGTATATGAACCATTCCTGATTCAGGAGGGCTATCTGAAACGTACATCACGTGGGAGAGAAGCTACTGAAAAGGCTTACAGACATTTGAATATTCTGCCTAAATATAAAATGGGGGAATTGTTTTAAGAAGGTTATTCTAGAAGAAAACATCTTCAAATTGCCGGATTTCGAAGTTTTGTCCGACAATAATAGCTATGATATCAAAACGTATTTTGCCACGCCAGTCTTTCTGATAAACGTAGTTCTCTGCGGTTTTCATGATAAGACTGGCTTTGGCTTTTGAGATAGTTTGCTCTGGGAAACCGTATATTACTTCACTGCGGGCTCGTACTTCTACAAAAATCAACCAGTTATCTTTCTCAGCAATAATATCAATTTCACCCTTGCCGAACACGTAGTTTCTGGCCAGGATATTATATCCTTTTTTAATAAGAAACTCAGTGGCCATTTCTTCTGCTTTATTTCCGGTATCATTGTGTTGTGCCATAGCTATGTTGTGGGGTGAACCTCCGGTTCGCCAAAATCCGGCAGGATTTTATGAATAGCGACGAGTTGAAAAGAAAAGGATACCTTACACTGTACATCTTATAAGCCTCTTAGCGCCTCGCAGTCGAAGACCCGGTTGAATAGAGGAATAATATCACCCCAATATTCTCAATCAAGCCAGCTCAGCAATCACAGTCTCTCCACCCACAGGTCTATCATCAATATTAACCAATATCTTGGCATCAAGTGGCAAGAAAATATCAATTCTTGAACCGAATTTAATAAAACCAAATTCAGTGCCCTGTTCTACTTTTTGTCCTTCTTTTACATACCAACATAGACGACGAGCTAAAGCTCCGGCTATCTGACGGAAAAGCACCTCTGTACCATTTTCATGTTTTACTACAATAGTAGTGCGTTCATTATCAGTGCTTGATTTCGGATGCCAGGCTACCAGGTATTTCCCGGCATGATATTTAAAGTAAGAGACAATACCTGAAATAGGATTAAAATTGATATGAACATTGATAGGCGACATGAAAATTGATACTTGTCTACGCGGGCCTTTGAAATATTCGGTTTCTACTACTTCTTCAATCACAACCACTTTGCCATCGGCAGGAGCAATTACATGTTTAGAATGTATCGTTGTTCTACGCGTCGGCTTACGGAAAAATTGGAGAATGATAATTAGGAAAACAATACTGGCGCCGATAAGTATAGCATGTACAAGTGAATTGTCGGGTACGAAATATCTTACTAATCCGTTAAGGACTACCAATCCGATAATTGTTAGAGAAATGGTTCCTGTACCCTCCTTATGTAGTGTCATTGTCAGTCTGCTGGTTTTTTAAAAGCACAAATATAATCAACGCAAAGATTTTGCGTTATCTTCACGGCTCAAATATTTATTATGGCATGTGAACAACCTGTGGATAAGTGGGTGTTTCACGTGGAAAACTTTCTAATCGTCTATGTCTCGCTTGGTTTTTTGGCAGAATTGGTCTAAAACAGAAAAAATTATATGCCTGTGTATTTTAACAGTCTTACTGCTATCACTTGCCTTATTAGGAGTTTATTGGTATCGGGGGCTCGACAATATTATTCATTGGGATGTATTAAGTGAGTTAGATGAAATACCTACAATTACCAATAGCTTTTCAGATGGACAATTGAAATATACCATCAACGGGAATGCCTATATAGTAAAGGAACGCTTCCTGGCCTCTATCATGCAAACCAACACTTTGGCAACGTATGTTTTCTTGGGGTTCTTTATTATTGGGCTAAACCTTTTACTAGCTGCTTTTTCGACTTTGCCACGTTACTGGTTTTTAGGGGGCATGGTGGTTCTGGCAGGTGTATTCGTCACCTTCAGATTAGAGAACGTATTTAATATTACCAATCAGGCAGGTTTTCTGGGGGCTTTTATCGGTTTTGCAGGATTAGCTTTTTACTTTAATAATTATGCCATTAAAGCGAGTTTTATCAAGAGGTTTGTCGGCTTTCTGTTACTAACCATTGTTGCCATTGGCATTATTCAATACTTCTCAAAAATTAGCCATCCCTTTTTAGCAGTTGCTTCTTATGGCTTATTATCTGCAATTGCGTTTACCGTATTATTTGTGCTATTAATTTCTCACGAAATAGTAGCTTCATTGGTATGGATTGTTTCCAATTCGGGTATCAGAGGTAAAAACTCCTTGAATCAGTTTCTTATTGTTTCGAGCATATATCTGCTTAATATCCTGCTCATCTATTTAGAAAGACATAAGTATATCGACTGGAATATCCTTGCCATTAGTCCGATTGTTCTATTCGTTATTTCAACTGTTTTGGGTATCTGGGGTTTTAGAGAGGTTACTGAAGAATCAAACAATTTCAACTTCAGAACCATTGGCGGATGGTTATATTTCGGTTTAGCTCTTATTGCGACAGCAACCATCAGCCTGGCATACGCTACCGGCAATGACCCTTTGATAGATGCCCTGCAAAGCTTTATCATTACCGCACATTTGATTATGGGCTTTGCCTTTTTCTTGTATGTAGTGCTCAATTTCATACAAGCCATGCAGAAAGGGCTTCCTATCCACAGAATTCTCTATAGACCACAGTTTTTAGAGCTTTCCCTGTTTCGCTTAGGGGCATTACTCGGTATAGTTACACTTCTTTCTTTAAAAAACTTTTATGCCTATTATGAAGCAAGTGCAGGTTATTACAATACTATAGCCGACTACTATAAAACAAGCGGTGATTTACCGTATGCCGAAGCTTTTTACAAAGAAGCTACACATAATGATATAAGAAACCACAAATCAAATTATGCCCTGGCTACACTGGCAATGGAGGTAAACGACAAAGACAATACAGGGGCGTTTCTGAAAAATGCTTTGGAGAAAAACCCAAGCCCGTATGCGTATGCAGGTTTAAGTAAAGTATTGCAGGAAAAAGATATGTTTTTTGACGCCCTGTTTACAATGCAGGCAGGAGTAAAGAATTTTCCTAATAATCAGCAACTCTTAACTAATCTGGCCTGGTTGTACGAAAAAACCAAAGTAACAGATTCAACTTTTTATTATCTGACTCGCGCCAAAGAAAACTGTACAGATTGTGATTTAGCTGATGCCAACCTTTTAGCCTTTCGTTTAAAATATGGTAAAGGGGATAGTTTGAAAAATGAAAACACAAACCTTTCTTTTAGTTTGTTAGCCAATCAATCGGCATTACCCAACGGTAAGAAAGAGATAAACACTTCAAACATTAAACTTGCCGCCGATTCGGCATTGAATGTCAGCCAGTTTGCATTAATTTATAATCTTACTACAAAAGCTACTGAGGAAGCGTCACTTTCGAGCAGAGATTTGCAGAAAATTCAGCAAAAGGCGGCCAATCAGGGCTTCTATGAAGATTTAGAGTTTGCCATTGCCTCGCAGAATTATTATAGAGAAAACAAGATAGAAGGCCTAAAACAATTGACTATTCTTGCCAATGATTCTACCAAGAAGAAGCAATTGTATAATCAGGTGGTTGGGATGTGGTATCTGCAACAAGGTGTATTCGATAAAGCCGTAGTGCATCTGGAAAAAGCAGGAGACAAAGCTTCGGTAGAGGTATTGCAAAAACAGGATTTCGTTGTTAGTATTCCCGAGTATCAACAAGCACAGGCGGAAGAGTTATTGAAAAATGCCAGGGCCCAAGCCGATTATGATAAAGCATTGGCAAATAGCCCCCTAAACCCGATTCTTATTGGTAAAACCGTTGAATTTTATAATACAAAACTCAATAAGCCGAACGATGCTTATAATCTTATTTTCAATGCCTTGCAGGTAAATGATAATAGCGCTGCATTGTGGAAACTTTATGTGCTGCAATCGCTGAAAGTGGGGGTAGAAAACTATGCTGCAGAGGGGCTCGAAAAACTCCGTTTACTGACAGGCGCTACCGATTATCAAGCGTTTCTTTCCACCTATCAAGCCCAAAAAGCATTGATGGAAAAAAACAAGGTTGGTTTTGAATGATGAAATATATTTGAATTTGAAATAGTGGGGTAGTACCTAAATGCCCCATGTACTCATGCACTTACTCATTCATATTACTAATGAAAATAATTGAGACTACCAATATTTCTAAGCGCTACATTATGGGTAGCGAAATAATTGATGCCCTAAAGTCAGTTACCATTTCGGTTGATAAAGGAGAATACGTAGCGTTTATGGGTCCTTCGGGTTCCGGAAAGTCTACGCTGATGAATATCATCGGTTGTCTGGATTCTCCGACTGGCGGGCGTTATGTATTAAATAATCAGGATGTGAGTAGCATGAGTGAGAACGAGCTTGCCGAAGTGAGAAACAAAGAAATTGGTTTCGTCTTTCAGACATTCAACCTTTTGCCTCGTCAATCTGCTTTAGAGAATGTAGCGTTGCCGTTAATTTATGCAGGTTATACCAAGTCTCAACGTACTGAAAAAGCTATGCAAACGCTTAAAAACGTAGGTTTAGAGAACAGAGCCCACCATAAACCCAATGAATTATCGGGTGGACAGCGCCAACGTGTAGCCATTGCCAGAGCCTTGGTAAATGACCCAAGTATACTATTGGCCGATGAGCCAACTGGTAACCTTGATACCAGAACCTCTTATGAAATCATGGAGTTATTCGACCAGTTGTATTCGAAAGGAAATACAATCGTGATGGTAACGCACGAAGAAGACATCGCTAAATATTCACACAGAATTGTTCGTTTGAGAGATGGTCTGGTTGAATCTGATAAAATCAATGCCTCGCCAACCAACCCTAGAGAAATGGCAAAATTGTTTGCAGAAAAAACAAAAGAACAATTTTAAACAGGGGTTTAAACTAAACACAATGTTTTTTCGTTTATACACATATACCATAACTAATTTTATCATTACTATGAAAAAAACAGTATTACTACTCACATTCTTATTTTCAATTACTTCATTAGTTTTTGCACAAGAAAAAAGAGCGAGTCCGCATGTGACTGCTGAAAGCAAAAACGTAAAAGTAACTTATGGGCAACCATCGAAAAAAGGACGTCAGATTTTTGGAGGCTTAGAGAAATTCGGAACGGTTTGGAGAACAGGTGCAGATGAAGCAACAGAAATCACCTTTGCTAAAGACGGAAAATTTGGTGGCAAACCAGTTAAAGCAGGTACTTATACACTATTCTCCAAATTGGGAGAAAAAGAGTGGACAATCATATTAAACAGTGAGTTGAAACAATGGGGTGCTTATGGCTACGACAAAATCAAAGACAAGAACGTAGCAGAAGTAACAGTACCTACCAAAACATTGTCGACTCCGGTTGAAAAGCTAACAATCACTACTGATGATAAGGTTTTAACCATCGCCTGGGATACCACTAGCGTGAGTGTTCCCATGGAGTTTTAGGGTTTAGGTAAGTGTAGTGATAAAAAGCAGAGGCATGTGCTTCTGCTTTTTTTGTTTTTATAGCTAACCAGTTCTCACCAATAAATTCATCCATTAAATCGGATGAAGCTATTGCGATTACAACCTTTTTCAGATTGTTAAAGTCAAGCAGGAAAAAATAAAGTTAAATATGAAGGTTTTCTCTACTATTGTTTTTTCATTGCTGTACACTTTTTCATTGGCTCAATGGCCTAACGCTGTTAATAAAAGGCTACCTATTGAAATTTCTAACAATTACAATCTGATTTCCGGCACTCAATATGATGAACAGGGCAACACTTATGTGGCCATAAAACCCGGTGTATTTGTTTCAAAATCTTATCCCTACGAAGACAGCTTTCTTCCTATCAGATTTCAGAAAATAGATAAGAATGGCGTAACACGCTGGAATATTGACTCCACAAAGATTGTTTGTAATATTTACCTGAGTCTTCCTGAAAAAGAAGGCGGAATGTATGTTTTTTACAACAAGCTTGATAATATTAAAAGCACTGAACCAGTATTTAATAATATGCTCAAATGTGCCTACATCAATAAAACAGGTATAAAAAAATGGGATACTGAATTAGAGAATTTTGATGTAGTGGGCAGTGCAACAACTCCTGTTTCAATACGAGTAAACGCAGAAGATGAGGTTGAGCTATATTTCTTAACCAAACAAAACATCTATTTTCAAAAACTAAATAAAGCAGGGAACAGGCTGTTCAATGAAAATAAAAAGCTTAGCGAAACATTAATCGGTCTTGGAGATAATATTTATGTAACTAATGATGAGTTTATTCATACCCGATATATATCCGCGACTAATGCTAATGAAAATCCTAGGTATCTGTTAAATAAAAAAGACAAAGACTGGAATAACATATGGAAAAAAGAAGCAGAAATTGAAATGCGGGGTATGGATAATGTCTTTTTCGATAGGAATAAAAATACTTTTGTTTTAGGAAACGGTATTGGAATAACCTTAGATTTATCAAAAATTAATGCAAACGGCGATATTACAATATTGTCGAAAAAGGTAATGGATAAGGAGGCTTCCGGCTTGTTGAAGCATTACTATTCTTTTGATAATGAACGCAATCTGCATTTATATTTACTGATTTTTACCAAAGATGGCCCTAAAATGAATTATATTAAAATGAATGAAGAGGGTGAAATATTGATTAACAAAGAATTGGAAAATATAAATAGTAAAATTGCAGAGTCAAATAGGACAGTTCCTATGGATGTTTATTGGGAAAAACTATATGATTTCTCTCTGAATAATAAAGGAGAGATACTTTTAAGCTGGCTCAAAAAGACAGTTAATTCAACTGAGCTATATCTTTCAAAATTTGACGCAGCAGGGAGTTTGCTTTGGAATGAAGACAAGCTGATAGATAAAGATTCAACGATTATCGCAATTACCAATATTCCCCCTACCGATTCTACCAATGCTGTTTTTTACTTAACAGGAAAATTTCAGTATGCTAACCGTTATCCACCCTTCCATTCAAGCAATTTTTATTTGAAACAATTAACGAGAAATGGCAATTTCAACGAATTGAGTGCAAGTATGGCTGATAAGGTTTGTCAGAATGGTAATCTGGATTTAAAACTCCAGACAGAGGGCACCTATGAAGAAAACAACCGGTTCAGGGCATTGCTTTCCGATACTAAAGGAGATTTTTCTCATGCCAAAGAACTCGCCACAAGTGATCAGACTTCATTCACTATTAATAATCTTTCAGAAACAGAAGGAGATTACAAGATAAAAGTGATTTCGACTAACCCCGTTGTTGAAGTGATAAGCCCTTCATCGCTTAAAATATTGAAAACGCCGACACTTACTTTAGATTATCAGAATACAATCACAAAGTACGACAGTACCCTTGTTAAACTGAACTTAACAGGCACACCACCTTATCAGTTAAAATTGTGGGATGATAAGGAGGTGCAGCTTAATGCTAATACGTATGAGCGATATCTTAAACCTACAGCGACAAGTGAATACAGCATTAAGTCTTTTACAGATGCTAATTGTACGGCTAAACCCATTAATTTTAAGATTACCGTCCTGGAGCCGCTTTCAACCGAATGGCAAGGCAGAGATAATGTAAATGTCTATCCGATTCCGGCGACCACAAGCCTGACTGTTGAAGTGAATAATGAATCAATGAAAAATGGCTCAATTGTTATTTATGACATAGCCGGCAAGCCTATTTATCAAAATCATGAAAGTAACGGGACAATAAATTTAAAAGGACTTAATCCGGGGACTTATGTCTTAAAAGGGTATATAAACGGGAAGGTGTTTTCGAGAAAGATACTTGTTGAGAAATAACGAAAACAATAAATTCAATCAGGCAGAAGTACCTACTTCTGCTTTTTTTGTGTCTTTATGCAAGAATCTGGCATGAAAGATGTTATTTTTACATAAAATCCTGATGTCGGGAAAAAGATTAAAATTTTTTTCGACAAAAATCGTTTGTATATAGAAGTAAAATGGCGTTTATCAAAAAATGAGATTTCTACCTGTCATCATATTAAGTGCGAGCCTTTTAGAAGGCTTACATGCTGTGGCACAAACTACAACTCCTGGTACTGTTCCGAGTTCGGTTCCTACTGCCAAGAAAAGAAAAGCTAAAGATATTATAAAAGATGCTATAGAAAATGGCCCTGTTCAGGTAAGCGGTGGCCCTAAGTTATCGGCAGGCGCCTCGGCTTCTGGTGGAGTTTCTTCTGCGTTAGGCTCTAAAGATGGGTCTGTTGCCTCTCCTAATCTGAATATTTCAAGCGTAGATGATGCCAAGAAGTTTGCGACTGAAACCTTGCCTGATTTAGGCCTGAAAATCTCAAAGAATTTCAAAAAGATAAAGAAAGAGCTGAAAAGCCTCAAAAAGGAATTTAATGGCCGCGATTACGAAGGATTGAAAGTTGAAAAACAAATTCTTCGTCAAGGGAGTGGAAGCAGATTGACTTACAGCGAATTCTACACACTAAGAGAATATAAACAACCTGATTTATACAGTCGACGTCTGTATTGGTACGACCATAAAGCTAATAGAATTGTAGAAGGGATAGGCCGAGACAAAGAAAGAAACGATTTAATGCATGGACCTTACAAGAAATACTTAGGAGATGTGCTGGTTGAAGAGGGGTGGTATTATATGGGAACAAAGCATGGCCGTTGGGAGCTATATGATAAAAACAATAACCTACTGAATAAAGAATACTACGAAAAAGGCTTTGCCCGTGATGCCAGCATTACTTATTATGATGAATCGCAGAAGAAAATTAAGGAAGTACTTCCAAGAAATTATGATAAGGTAACAGGAGAGTATTTTTTATTTAATGAAACCGGCACGCTGGCCGAGCAGGGAATGATGGATGATAGCATAAAAGTAGGCCAATGGGTAGAATATTATCCTACCGGAAACAGACGTAAAAAAGAAATTCAGTATGGAAGAGACTGTTTTGATACTGCTTTTGAACCATACACAATACGTGAGTACGATGAGCGAGGAAAGATGACTTTTGAGTCGCCAAAAGTGAAGAAAAACTGACGATTTTGGCATAAGAAAAGCGAGATTTCCATAGTTTTTCTCAAATTTTTTCTTATCTTTGTTAGAGTTCTTGCTAACAAATAAATGACTACACTCACCGCTGACGACTTAATTTATGGGTATATAAATGGAATTTTCCCGATGGCCGATTCTGATGGTACACTCTACTGGTACTCTCCCGATCCTCGAGCTATTATACCCATAGACACCTACAAGCCACCCAAATCTCTCAAACCTGTTATTAATAAAAACCTATTTGAGATACGTATTGACCATGATTTCAGGGCGGTGATGTCAGCATGCTCTAAACCACGCAGAGACTCAGAAGACACATGGATTTCAGACGAAATTATAGACGCCTATACAAGCCTGCATCAGATTGGTTTTGCTCATAGTGTAGAAGCCTATCTGGATAACCAGTTGGTAGGGGGCTTATACGGTGTATCTATCGGAGCGGCCTTCTTTGGTGAGTCGATGTTTTACACAGAGCCTAATGCCTCAAAAGTAGCGTTCAATTACCTGATGGAATTGCTCAGAAAACAAAAATTTGAGTTATTGGATACCCAGTTCATTAACGATAACGTACGCCGTTTCGGAGCGATAGAAATCGGCAAGGCAGATTATATGCGGAAGCTTAAAAAAGCCATCAGCCGAAAGGCAAGGTTTACAGAATCAGAAGTTGAACATTTGTTTACGCCTTTTACTTCTTGAAATTGTTAATTCCTTCGTCAAGGAATTTAATAAAGTCTTCTGTTGAACTATAACCAATCGCTTGTTTCACAATCAGTTTACCATTCGTATCTTCAATCACATAATAAGGCTGTGCATTGTTGTTATACTTGGTAATCTCAAGATCCATGTTCTTATCGCCGATTGTCTCTTTCAACTCATCGTCATATTTCGAGGTGTATTGTTTTTCTTTAGGCAAAGCCTTTTTATCATCTACATAAAGTGAAGCAATCACGAACTCGTTTTTAAGCCTTTCCAGGACTTCCGGTTTTGGCCATACATTCTCTTCCATCTTGCGACAATTGGCACAGGCATAACCCGTGAAATCGATGAATATCGGCTTGTTTACTTCCTTAGCGTAAGCCAGGGCATCATCGTAGTCATAAAACCCCTGTAAATCGTGCGGAAGGGCACGAAGCTTAGAACCATCAGCCACAGCCGTATTCAGGGTTTTAGGCGGTAATAAACCCGATAAAAGGCTTAATTCACGGCCTTTAATAAAACCAGAAGCCATATAGGCTGTGAATGCAAAGAAAATAAGTGCAAAAACCACTCGCTGAATACTGAATTTAGTAACCTTATTATCTTTAGGCAAACGAATAACTCCTAAAATATATAGACCGATAGCTGCAAAAATAACTACCCAGATACCTAAGAATAGATTACGAGAGATGAGATTGAAATGATAAGTTAAATCTATATTGCTCAGAAATTTCAAAGCCAAAGCAAATTCCAGAATACCGAAAACGGCCTTCATTTCATTCATCCAACCACCTGATTTTGGCAAACTTTTCAGCCATTGCGGGAACATGGCCAATGAAGTGAAAACTACGGCAAATGGTAACCCGAAAGCCAGCATACCCCATAACGGTCTCCATACCTCACCTTTTGCTGCTAAAATCAGTAAAGAACCTACAAACGGAGCTGTACAAGAGAAAGAAACCACCACCAAAGTAAGAGCCATGAAGAAGATCCCCAATAAGCCACCTTTTTCCGACATTCTGTCAATATTATTGACCACATTATGTGGTAACACAATCTCAAAGGCGCCTAAAAGCGAAATACCGAAGATAATAAATATAACAAAGAATATAAGATTGGGAATCCAGTGTGTACTGATGAAATTAAGGAATGGGGCACCAAAAACCGTGGCTACCAAACCTATAATAGCAAAGACAAACATGATAGACAAACCATAGAATGTAGCTTTGCCGGTACCTTGCGATTGTTTCGTAAAGAAACTAACCGTCATAGGCATAATCGGATAAATACAAGGCATGAAAATAGAAGCAAAACCTGCTAAAAAAGCAGTTAGTAGGAATCCAATCAATGTATTACTTTCTTGCATAAAGTTTTTGTAGTAGGTAATGTTTATGGTAACAAAAAACGCTCCGAAAATATTTTTCGGGGCATACAGCTTGTTACAATCCAGGTTTTATAAAATTATTCCGATGAGTCTTTTCTTTGTTGCTCTTTTAACCTTAACGTAAAAAATATTTTTTTAATTTCGTTCAGGGAAAATTTTGAGATTCAACAGGTGAATTAAACAAGAATTTGCTCATGATTTTACGAGATATAATACCTCATCCGTCTCTGCGTCAATTTGTGCGATACTACCGAATTGTGCATTTTAAATTTGACCCAAACAGACCGGTTCCGTTTAAAGCTTATCCACCTAAGCCTGAACAATGCCTGCACTTTTTTCTAAGAGATTTTTTTGCCACTCAACAAGCTAATGAATCCCTCGTTTACCACCCGTCAATGCTATTAATGGGTCAGCGGATACAGACGTTTTATCAATATACAGGCAATCATTTTTATGATGTTCAGATTGTCTTTCAACCCACAGCTATTTTTCAGCTAACAGGTATACCCGCCTTTGAACTAACCAATCAACATATTGATGCTTCCCTGATTTTCCCATACTCAATTCAGGAAACTTATCATCGATTACAGGATGCCAGGGATTATTCAGAAATAGTGCCTATTATCGAAGCCTTTTCATTTGAATTAGTGAAGAATGTCCAAAAAGATTACATGGCATTTAATTCGGTAAGCCGCCAAATGCTTCGAACAGCGGGAATGGGTTCAATAGATGGTTGGGCATCTGAGACCTGCTTATCAGCTAAACAGTTTAAGCGGAAGTTTCATGAAAGTATAGGGGTTAATCCTAAGACCTACGCACGTGTCATCAGGTTCAACCATGCGTTCAACCTAAAAAACAGATTCTCTCATTACGATTGGCTGACGATTGCCATTGAATGCGGATACTATGATTATCAGCACTTGGTGAAAGACTATAAGGATTTCACGGGTTTATCACCTACCGAATTTCACCAATTAGAAAACCAGGCTCCTGAACGGCTGTTAGGTTTGGCAGACAATCTCTATCAGGAACGTATAGCCTTGATTGCATAACGAGAGAATGTCCTTTTTTTACCACTTCATAATGATAGCCGCACTTTAGTTTTGTGCCATTAAACACTATTATTATGAAATACATTTATCTGGTACAAATTCTTTTCATTTGTATGTCAATCAATTCTTTTTCGCAAACGGCTGATA
>CBIHRH010000010.1:0-21864 GCA_966212365.1 uncultured Emticicia sp.
AATTTCTAATGCCGGAGCAATTGTATGCTCGTGTTGAAAACCCGATAGTCGTTTGGGAAAGAGAAAACCAATTAACTGAGATTATCACAAAAACTACATCAGCCTGGCCTTATCCGGATTATCAATGGATTGAAGACCGATTCTGGGTCTGGATACATTATGCCACCCTAAAAATAGGTCGGGGTGAATTATTTGAAACCCTTGATTTTATCTCATTCTTACGCATGATGGTATTAGGTCCTTTACTATTAATTAAAAACGGACATCAGCCCAGAGGTGTCAGAAAATTGGAAACCAAACTTTCTGTCACCGATTTAGCGGCCATACAAGAAACCGTAGCCATTTTAGATAGAACAAGCCTGATTGCCGCCTTATGGAAATGCGTAGCCATTTATGAAGATTTACGCACGCATTTATTTGATGAATCTATTGCCTTAAAGTCAGCTGCTGAAAAACGTGTGAAAGAATATTTGCAACTGATAGCGCAAAATACTTAGCTATTTGCCTATCTTTATCGGTAAAAAAACATCCATGACAGTACCCACTGACAGACCCATTTACGAAGGAGAAATTGCTACCTATTGGTTTGATGACAATATACTGGTTTCGCTGTCCAAAAGCCCTAAGCGCACGGTAGAGAATATCAGTGGCAATGTGGCTTTGGTAAAAAAGATTACGAATAATACCCCTGTGCCTTTGCTAATCTATTTGTCAGACTCGCCTATTCCCGATAAAGCCACCCGCCAGTTTTCAACGCAACAAATACCAGTTATTTATTCTGCCATGGCTATGGTATCGAAGCCCGGTCTTTCTAAGTTTATCATGAATATTTTATTTAGCCTAAAACCTCCGCCAATTCCGATGAAAAGTTTTTCAGACGCTCAAGAGGCGAAGGAATGGTTGTTATCTTTGCAGAAATGATACTATGACTTGATAATAAAATCATAACTGATTAACTAAGCTTAAAAAACTTCGATGCGTCTTTCTTTCTGGTTTAAGTTCAACCATTTGAAAACGTTTTGGAACTGATGGTACTTTTATTTGTTTATCAAAAAAAATTGCATCTTTCACTCTAAATCTCACATTCATATAGGCTTGTGGAATGCCGGGGTTTCCTGGGCCTATATTAAATTCATCCATATTTAGTCCTTCAATAGCTTCACATTCATTTCCCATATTATTAATTAAACCATTTTGCTCAAAATAAGTATTTACTATATTTGATTGAGTATTATTTAATCGAGTAAGCACTTTAATTTTACCAATGGCATAATATGTGCCTTCATTAGCTGGATTACAAGCCCCACTGCATTTTCTAGTAGTTAAATAAACATTTTCGTAAATTACTTCTTCCAAAGGAATAGAATGATTGAAACATTGTAAAAATCCATATGAAATTCTTCATTATATGGCGGAATAATTAACTGATGCTCTTTTTTAAATAACCACTCTTCCCAACCAAACCCAGCTTTACATTCATAAAGTAGTGAATCTTTACTACCACGACATTTATTACTTCTTCCAGAAGGACTTTTCCAACCTTTTGAATTCCATGAAAGCCTTGTTACATACATATTATATAGAGGTTAAAATAGAATGTTAAAATCTGAATCAATTTACTAATTCTGAACATTCTCAAACGATTCTTATCAAAAACTTTTATTATGCGGTCACTTATTATCTAAAAAAAACAAAAAAGCCCCTTCACAGGGGCCTAAGGAATATTTAGGTAATAAGGTATATAATCTGAATACTATATCTGGTCGTGTTTGTTGTTAAAACAACTATTGTCTTTATATAGTTCATCTCCTTATTTTTGCCAAATTCTATGGCGTTCTGATTACCGCCAGTTTCTTCATTAGTTCTGTCTTATTTCCTTCCGGTATCTGAATGGGGCTCTCCTGATTTCTCATGTATAAATGGTCTCGCTCTATCCGCTCTATACAATTGAGGTTAATGAGCAGAGACCTTGACAAACGATAGAAGTTAGACGTAGAAAAATACTGTGCTAAATGTCCCAGATTCATCGAAAACAAATAGGGATTAGCTTCATTTATCAGATAAACTTTTACATAAGAGCCATCGGCTTTCAGATACAGTACATCTTGCTTGCTAAGTTTTTTCAAGCCCTTATCGAAAGGCAGAAATATAGTTTCGGCCACCAAAGGATCAGGACTTGCTGAAGTACTGACTTTATAATTATGATAAGCTAATTCTATTTGCAAAGCCAGTTCATTATGCCGAAATGGTTTCAGTAGATAGGCAGCAGGAGAAGTATCTTTAGCCCTTTGAAAAGTCTGACTTTCAGAATTTGCTGTCAGGTAAATGATGGGCATTGGATGTAGTTTCACTAATTCTGCGGCAGTCTGCACGCCGTCATGAGTTGATCCTCTTAGCATAACATCTACAATAGCTATATCTGGCAGTTGTTTTTTCAGAGAAGCAATAGCTTCATCAGAATTTCTGGCTATTGCGGTAATGGTGTGGTCGGCTTTTTCAAGCGTTTCTTTAATATCTACTCCAGTCATTACCTCATCTTCCACAATCAATATTTTTAGTACACTCATAGCAAAAAATCTGGTTTAAATTTCATAGTAAAGGTTGTGCCAGCAGAAGATTCAAAGCTATAAGAACCATGCAGTTGTGCGACTTGCATTTGAATAAGTTTCATCCCGAAGGATGTTTTAACCGGGCCAACTGAAGAATTATTTTTCATTCCAGAGCCATTGTCTGCCATGCTTAATACCAATTCCTCGCCCTCCTTTTTACAAGTTATTGCCAGATGTGGGTCCGGGTTGTCAGGGAAAGCGTATTTACAAGCATTTGTTGTTAATTCGGTTATGATTAAACCAACGGGTAAAGCCTTGTCGGCATTTAATTTTATAGGGCTAATCTTATAATCTAATTCAACGTGCATATAACCAAATGTGTGCAATACCACCTCTACTATCTCTTTTATAAAATCAGACAGGCTGATAACAGCCAGCTCTTCTTTATCATATAGTTTTCTGTGTAGAATAGCCATTGACTCTATCCTGAGCAGGTTATTTTCTGTGGCTTGTTTGCTTGCAGCATCTGAAAACTGATTTGCCTGCAGGCTCAGAAGACTTGACACTAACTGTAAATTATTCTTCACCCTATGATTTTGTTCTCTTATCAATACCTCATTACGCTGACTGATTTGTTGATTCTTACGCGATAACTGATAGTAAAAGAAACCTAAGCCCGCCGTTAACAGGAATAATGCAGCAAGTGTGCGCAAAAACAATTGCTGAATGCGTGAGTTTTCGTTCGATAAAGCTAATTCTTCATTCTTTTTTGTCAGTAATGCTTCTTTCTTCTGGGTTTGGTACTCAATCTCTAATCGGGTAATAGCCCCCTCCTGATCGGCCATCAGTTCTTTTTTTTCCAAATCTTTTAGATTTTCCAGATGCTTAAAAGCTTTTTCCCATTGCTGAGTGGCTTTGTAATAATTAACGTAGGAGGTTTCTAAATTCCGAAGCCATGTGTAATTATGAAGGTGATTTTTTTCATAAAATTGCTGGGCATGTTTTAAAATTTCCGGCACTTTTTCAGGTTGATTAAATGCCAGGTAGGCCGATGCCAGAAATAGCATGGCTGATATACGCTCGTTGTCTTTTTTCAAGCGAATAAATTCAGCAAGGGCTTGCTGAAAATAAGCAATGGCCCTGGGGTCTTTTTTGAATAGCAGCAATTTTCCCAAGGAAATCCGGATATTTGCTAGTGCAATCGAATCTTTTAATATAATAGATAGGGCCTCCGCTTTTTTCTGATACAAAAAAGCGGAATCAATATTAAATTGAATAGTTTTAGGGACCTGCACGATGTTTTGTAATGTTTCATCGGCATATAAATCGCCTATACTTGTATAGACACGCGTTAGTCCTATTGTTGAACGGATACGTTTAAAAATTCCTTCTGCAGCTTTTAGATGTTCAAGAGCCTCGTCATAGTGCCCTTGTCTTTGCTCTTTTTCTTTAAGCCTGATATATAATCTACCCAATTCATATGAATCTCCGAATTTTTCCTGAATGCGGAGTGATTTCATAAACCATATATGAGAAGTGAGATAATTTCCGGCGCCTAATTCAATTTTACCCAATAAATAATAGGCTTCTGCTATCTGAAGGGAATCTTTTTTCTGGATTGCCGCTTTCAAAACACTATCTGCGTAAGCTATCTTTTCGATATGCCCGGCAGAATAGACCGTTTTTTGTGCAACAACCACACGAAGCCCTGCAAACAGACTTATAACTGTTATTAAGTAAAAGACTTTATAGGGTGGCATGAAAAAAAGAATTATTAGCCAAAGCTAAAGAAAAAAAATGAAGGACAATATTTTCGTCTGGAAAAACCCCAACTTGGTAAAGTCATGGAGCGACTTCACAAAGTATGCATTGACTCAAATGCTTTTATTGGTGTATTTTCGAATCGCTGTTGTTGCAACACCCCAAAACCCGAAAAGTAAAATCATTATTTATCCCGCTCTTTTTATAAAAGCCAATCATCAGAAAACAGGATTGTGTATTCAGAAATGAGCTATTAATTATAGCTTTATTCATCTGATTAACGTTGGCTGATCATCTTATTTAAAGAAGAATCGAAGGATTAAAAATTACACAATCAGGTTAAGATAATTTGATTTTATATATCGATAAATGCTGTTTTATTAAAATTAACGCTGTTTAATACGCTAATAAGACAAAGAGTATGTCCTTATTGCGGTGACTAAACCTTATTTCACTTTACAAGGGCCTTGATGCAGAGATGTGTCAAGGCTTTTTAGTTTTTTTAATAGACAGGCTGTTTGGAATGATGAGGCTTAACTATTAATTATCTCCTTCGCTACCCTTTCCCCCGAAAGAACTGCTCCTTCCATATACCCATTCCAGACCTCTGCCGTCTCCGTACCTGCCCAATGGATATTACCAACCGGTTCACGAAGGGCCTTTCCGACAGATGTCCATACGCCAGGAGGCATTAAGCCTGCATAGCAACCACGGGTAAACTCTTCTTCCGCCCAGCTATGGTCGAGGTAGTGAATCGGTTTACGGGCCTTTTCGCCATAAAATCTAACAAAGGTATCTAAAACCGATGCTTTACGGGCTTCTGCTGAAAGTTGTGCAAAAGCCTTGGCCTGATTACCCAATACAAAACCCATCATAATACCTTTGCTACCATCTTTCGGTGAATTATCGAAAGTAACGGTTACATAACCTTCATTCGTGGCCGATAAGCCATTTAAGCCTGCTTCCCGCCAGAATGGCTTGTCATAAATAGCATAGGTTTTCCAGACAGTTCCCATAGGCATCCGTTGAGTCAATTGCTCCCGATTGGCGGGCATTGATGGCGAATAATGAATGCGCCCGGCTAGCATAGGTGGCAAGGCCACAATCACTTTTCCGGCTGTCAGTTCAAAATCATCACCTTTTACTGTTACCTGATTACCGTCCTGAATGATCGCACGCACCGCACTATTCAGCCGGATATGTTCTTTAAAGGTTTCAGCCAATCTCAAAGCAGGTTGAGAAGCCCCACCTACCAGTCTTTCTTGCTGTGCGCCATTTTTTACGTTCATCAGCATGTCTAAATCAACACATGACTTGGTATAGAACATGGCATGGAGCATCGAAATTTCATTGGGGTCGGCTGCCCAGATAGCTTCTGCGGCTAACTTAAACATGACCTTAGCCGTTTTGAAAGACATTTGCTTATCCATCCAACTTGCCAATGTCATCGAATCATAATATTCAGCATTTGGCGTATTCCATGGTTTTTGCAAATCAACCGTTTTTGATAGCTTATTCATGCGCTTGATGGCCATATCAAGACTTAACAAAGAAGGAATTGGCAAAGGCGGAATGATTCCCTTATAATGTTTCAGTTTATTGTTAAAAAGCAGGGTGCTTTTGCCTTCATCGTAGGTCGGGAAGGTCTGAACACCAAATTCTTTGGCTAAGCCATACATTCTGTCCTGAGTTGGCCCTATCCAGGCCGCTCCTAAATCTACGTAAGTTCCATCTTCAAAATGCTGTGTATGCACGCGCCCCCCTACCCTGTCACGAGCCTCTAATAAAATTACTTTTTTACCTGCTTTGAGGAGGTCACGGGTAGCAGTGAGCCCGGCATAGCCGGCTCCGACAATGATGGTATCGTAGGTTTGCATATAGGTTAAGACATTTATGACCAGACCCTAATTTGAGTATTTTATTTTTTTCTGCAAAAAAATCAGAAATCTTTTATGGAAAAACTTTTATGGCTGCATCAATAAGGAAATTAACCTAATTTTTTGCATTTATGAAACAATCTTTCCAACTAAATATTGATAATCCCTGTCATGAACAATGGGAATCATTTATACCAACAGCCTCCGGAGGTTTCTGTGCTTCCTGTCAGAAAAACGTGATAGACTTCAGCCAGATGTCTGAAAGCCAGTTAGTAGCTTTTTTCAGAGACCGTTTGAATTCATCTCAAAATCTTTGTGGCCGTTTCAGAGAAGACCAACTCAGGAAAAACTATAATATAGAAGAGTGGTTTCCTGCGTGGAGTATTCAGAATAACGAGGTGCAGTATGAGATTCCGGTAGCTGTTATCAATCAAAAGAAGTATAAGCAGGCTATAAGATTACCTCTTGTTCGGCACATACAAGTGGTACGCAATATGGCTGCTGCTGTGCTGACATTCTTGTGTATTGAAGAAGGAATTGGGCAAAGCAGAGTGGTTGCAGGACAGGTAATAGATGCCGAAGGGAAGGATGTACTGCCAGGTGTTTCTATTAGCATTAAAGGAACAAAAAGAGGTACAGTATCTGACGCGAATGGCAATTATAAAATAGAGGCTTCTGATAATGATATTCTGGTATTCAGCTCTATTGGTTATAAGGAAGTGAAGGAAAAAATTGTTGAGGTGAAGGATTTAGTAAAAATGGAGATAGACTCAGAGGGAGTGACATTAGGTGAAGTTGCGGTTACAGGATATAGTTGTTCTATTAAAAGGATGGATACTGGTGGAGTCTCAATACAAGATATTTCTGATGAACCTCTACCTTTAAAAAAATACGCAAGTAAAATAACTATCCAGGGAAATGCTGTGAAAAATGGAGAATTGATATTGGTACCAGAGTTAGTGGCATCTAAAGATTCAATCGGAAATTCTTTCGAGCGTACCAATGATGAGAAATGGTTCCGGGAAAATGGTTTTCAACAACTCACAAGTGTTCAACTATATGATTATTCGGGCAGGATTTTTCAGGAAAGATTTACCAAGCTCAATGACGGGATGATTAGTGTTGATGTGCGTGACATCCCCAAGGGGACATATATCGTTCGTGCTGTTTATAAAAATGAAAGGAGTCTGACTGAAAACGAGATTTCAACAGCACGTATACTAATTGAGAGATAATTAGACTGTGACAAATAGGTTTGAAAATGATGCGCGGCATGCGGGTTTGGTTTTGAGAGCATAGTGCCAGACGTCAATTATTCCATACAACTTAACTTTTTTACAAAAACTAATGAAATACTGTTGTAACTAGAAAATGAGGTTTGAGAGGCTGATTGGGGAAGAATGGGAAGGCTAATCTTCCCATTTCTTTTATTTATAGCAAAAATAATGGGCTTATTATTTATTTCTTCTTTACATGAGGCAGTATGTTTTTAATTAAGACTTCAAAAGGCAGCTTTGATTTCCAGGAACCAAAGCTATTTCCTGTGAATACTACAACCAGATCAAGGTCTGAAATAATCATGAAATACTGCCCTCCATTTCCAGAAGAAAATACCACATTATAACTGAATTGGTCAGTAACCATTTTTTCGTTATACCAATAATACCCATAGTAAGTAGGTTGCGGAATTACATTCTTTGCCTTTGATATGCTTACATTCGAAAAGTCTTCAATTTTTGTAATCGGCTTCGTAGACTCTTCAATCCATTTTCTAGAGATAATTTGATTATTCTGCCAAATACCTTTGCTTAAAACCAAACGCCCGATTTTTTGCATATCAATGGGCTTCATATAAAAAGAGCCAGCCGTCATGAAGTGACCTGTTGGGTCTTTTGTCCATCGGTAATCTTTTATACCCAGAGGCTTGAACAAAAAAGTTTCTGCAAATGTAGCCAGCGGCATTTTGGTTGCTGATTCAATAATCCCTCCAACAATCATTGGTGCCGATGAATTGTAGGCCCAAAAGGTTCCCGGTTTATGAGCCATAGCAAGGTCTAACGAAAATTTAAGCCAGTCTTTTGTGAGCTCCATTTCATCCTCACAATCTTTGGTACTATTCCATTCTTCGCAATCAAAGCCGGCTTTCATTTCCAGCAAATCCTGTATCGTCATATCCAGCTTGTTATGTTCAAGATTTTTAAATGAACGATACTGCGGGAAAAATGTATAAACTTTTTCATTAACACTTTTGATATACCCTTTGTCAATAGCAATACCCATCAGCAGACTGGTAATAGATTTGAATGAAGAACGGGTGTCGTGCAAAGACTTTTCCGTCAATCCATTAAAATAATGTTGGTAAATGATTTTATTATGTTGCGCAACAACGATTCCGTCAATGTTTGGGTACTTCCCTTTTTCAATAGCCCGCATGGCCGTATCAGGAAACACATTTTTATTTTGTGAAAAAGAGGCAAACGGAATACTTAAAGCAAGGAAAATGCAAATCAGATTTCTCATCAGGTGGGTTGTGCTTATTTAAGATGGTTTATACGTTATACTCAATACGTATATACAAATCAAATATTACTATTAGGTAATTATAAATAAGAGAGTTTCAGATATGCTGATTTGAAAAAGGTGAGAAGATAGACTTCTCACCCTTTTATATAAATTGTATCCTTTCGATTCCTGTAAAAATATTAAACCAACTGAGCATCTCAGCTAAAGGTTTTCCGCTATTGCTTTACATAATGAAGCGCAACGCATCCTGATTTTAAAACCTTTGATTCAACAAGTTGTAACTGTTGTGATTCTATCAGGTTAGTGCTATCTAACAATCGTCTCCCTTCGCCTGCAATAACAGGTTGGATAACGAAATGGAATTCATCTACTAAACCCATTTCTATGAGCTGCGACGGGAGGTCTACTCCACCAAGCATAATATTGCCGCCTTCCTGCTGTTTCAACTTTATTATTTCGTCCCGCAGGTCTGTTCTGGCAATCGTAGTTTTTTCGTCCTCAACTGTTTCTAAGGTTCGCGAGAAAACGAGTTTATCTTTAGAGTCAAATACGCGTGCAAATTCGTTCGATACTTCACCCATAGACTGGTCTCTTGCCACATCAGGCCAGAAAGGAACCATCAATTCATAAGTGATACGTCCATAGACCAATAAATCACCCTTTCGCATAAAATCTGTAAAATATTGATGTACATCTTCATAGCCCACTCCTTTGGTATGGTCACAGCAACCATCCAGAGTCAGATTGATACCATAGATTAGCTTTCTCATAGGTTGAATTTTGTTTTGATTTCTTAAAAATAGGTTATTTTTCGTTCAGATTCTTACGCACCATACAATTTTGCCACAATTCCATTTATAAGTATAAGGCCACATATTATCGTGTAACATCTTAGACTTTGATTCCAAATCCCTTATGCACGCTATCTGCCCCGACAGTGGAGAACGACTTAAAAGTCTTGTCCACTGTTAGAAGGGAGATTCAGAGTGGCCGTCACGCGAAGAATTACAACAGTCTGATTATACCAAAAACCTCCCCGAACCCTTTGAAACCACAACCCAAACCCCGAAATTTACCAGGTTACAATCCAACAGCTACTACCATGGAAGAAGAAAAAATGGATGGAGACACTCAGTCAGAGAAATATCAGGATTTTCGGGAATTTATAAGAAAGCCAGCCACTCAAATGGCATCAGAAAAGGTAGCCTCTACGGTGGCTACCTTTTCTCTGGAAGACAGAACCGGAAGCCTGTATAAGAGAGTGATTCGGTATAGTTATAGGTGGGTAGGTTCGGAGCATATGCCAGAAATAGTCAATAAATTGGGACCGGAAAAGGTGCCCAATACGGTGGGCACCTTTTTGATTGACATCTCTTTGAATTAATATAAAAATAATATGGCTATCCGAGCGTCCAAGTTTTATACATAAAAAATAAAACTTCGTTGATTATATGAAAAACTATTCGTAATTTTGCACCCCGAAATGCAATCCTATTTTAATTTGGATAAAAGTTTCTAAACAAAATTGTCTGATAATCAGACCCTTAAAAACATTTTGATAAAAATATAAAAAAATGGCACGCGATTTAAAATTTACAAGAAACATCGGTATTGCTGCCCACATTGACGCAGGTAAGACAACTACCACTGAGCGTATCCTTTATTATGCTGGCGTGAGCCACAAAATCGGTGAGGTACACGATGGAGCTGCTACGATGGACTGGATGGAACAAGAGCAAGAAAGAGGTATCACCATCACATCAGCTGCTACTACCGTTGGCTGGAACTACAGAGACCAAAAATATCACATCAATATCATTGATACCCCTGGTCACGTTGACTTTACCGTAGAGGTAAACCGTTCATTACGTGTACTAGACGGATTAGTATTCTTATTTAGTGCTGTTGATGGTGTTGAGCCACAATCTGAAACTAACTGGCGTTTAGCCAATAACTATAACGTTGCTCGTTTGGGCTTCGTAAATAAAATGGACCGCTCAGGTGCCGATTTCCTTAACGTGTGTAAACAAGTGAAGGAAATGTTAGGTAGCTATGCAGTACCTCTTCAATTACCAATCGGTGCCGAAGATAACTTTAAAGGTGTAGTTGACCTTGTAAACTTCCGTGGTATCGTTTGGAACGAGCACGATAAAGGTATGACTTTCACTGAAGTACCGATTCCTGACGATATGATGGATGAGGCTACTGAATACCGTGAGAAATTATTAGAGGCAGTAGCTGAGTTTGATGAAACTTTGATGGAGAAATACTTCGAAGATCCAAATTCAATCACTGAAGATGAGATTCTTGCAGCACTTCGTCAGGCGGTTATCAGCATGAAAATCGTTCCGATGCTTTGCGGCTCTTCATTCAAAAACAAAGGTGTACAAACTATGCTTGACTACGTAATGGCATTGTTACCATCACCTCTTGATAAAGAAGCGATTAAAGGAACAGACCCTAATACTGGTGCAGAGGTAATCCGTAAACCTACAGAGAGCGATCCATTCGCTGCCCTTGCGTTTAAAATTGCTACTGACCCTTACGTAGGTCGTTTATGTTTCATCCGTGCTTACTCAGGTGGACTAGACGCAGGTTCTTATGTATTGAACAACCGTTCAGGTAACAAAGAGCGTATCTCTCGTATCTTCCAGATGCACGCCAACAAACAAAACTCTATCGAGCGTTTAGGTGCAGGTGATATCGGTGCGGTAGTTGGTTTCAAAGATATTAAAACTGGTGATACTTTATCAGATGAGAAAAACCCAATCGTTCTTGAATCGATGGTATTCCCTGATCCCGTTATCGGATATGCGATTGAGCCTAAGAAAACAGCCGATCAGGATAACTTCTCTAAAGCAATCACTAAATTGATTGAAGAAGACCCGACTTTACAAGTTGAATCAAACGAAGAAACAGGACAAACCATTATCCGTGGTATGGGTGAGCTTCACCTTGAAATCATCATCGACCGTATGCGTCGTGAGTTCAAAGTAGAAGTAAACCAGGGTGCACCACAGGTTGCATATAAAGAAACTATTACTAAAACTATCGAACACCGTGAGGTTTACAAGAAACAATCGGGTGGTCGTGGTAAATTTGCTGATATCGTATTCGAAATCGGGCCACGTGAAGATGACAAACAAGGTCTTGAGTTCGTTAACAACATTGTAGGTGGTATTATTCCAAAAGAGTTTATCCCTGCCGTACAAAAAGGCTTCGAGTCTGCCATGATCAATGGCCCATTAGCAGGTTTCCCTGTTGACTCAATGAAAGTTCGTTTGTTCCACGGTTCTTACCATGATGTTGACTCTGACTCTCTATCTTTCGAGATGGCCGCTCGTTTAGGTTTCAAAGAAGCTGCTCGTCAGGCTGGTCCTAAATTATTAGAACCAATCATGGCAGTAGAAGTTGTTACTCCTGATGAGTATACTGGTCCTATCACAGGTGACTTGAACCGTCGTCGTGGTATGATGAAAGGTATGGATACAAAAGCTGGTTCACAAGTAATCAAAGCTGATGTGCCTCTTTCTGAATTATTCGGTTATGTAACTGACCTTCGTACTATGTCATCAGGTCGTGCAACTGCGAACTTGACATTTGCGCATTACGAAATCGTTCCGCAAAACATTGCAGACGGTGTAATTGCAAAATCGAAATAATAAGATTTAGCTTATTAGTCTATAGTATAAGCACCTGCTTCACTTTCGAGGCAGGTGCTTTTGTTTTTGAGAGGTTTTATAAGCTCACCGCATATACAACCAGATATAAAACCCATTCAGACACAACGAAGCTAAGAGATTCAGCCACATCACATGGCGAAAGTCGGCTTGTCCGTCATCTTTCAAAACCTGCAAAAACCACCAGCTGAAATAGGTCAGAGTAGGCAGGTTGAATAAGAGTAATAATATAAAGTCTGACTCGGGGAAATAGAGAAAAAACAGGCTAAAGGCCACGGTAAAAACAATAGCGGTAAAAATAAAAGTGCCTCTGATACCCAGAAGCATACTCATCGTGCGGTCTCCCCTCTTGCGGTCTTCATCATGCTGATACACTTGTGTAATCGGGTAAATAGCCCACAACATCAGAGTACTGATGATTGAAGGTAAGATATGATGTGGTAGCGCTTCGTCATTGTCACTTACGGCTAGAACAATGGTATAATAGGTAAATGCTCCTTGAAACAAGCCCACAATAAACCAACTTAGAATAGCGTATTTTTTCAAACGCACTTTATCGTCGCTATAGGCTTTTGATACCATGCTATAGATGAAAATCAACAAAGCGAAAAGCGGGTTCACAAATAAGAAGCCTAAAATGACCGCAATAGTATCAATACCCCAAGCTACCCAGAAGAGCTTATCATCTACCGCAGGAGGGTTTTCTAATCCACCAATGCTCCCCTCATCTTTATCAAAATAGCTATTATAGGCATTGCTGGCTGTATAAATAAGCAAATGCAGAATAATAAAAACCCAGACGGCTTTAGTCTTATCGACGATGGTTGCCTGACTTATAGCAAACCAATAGACAGGCATCAGAAAAAAAGAAAAGGGAATGCGCAGATGCAAGAGAATATCTTTGGCGGTCATGGGCTATCTTTTTTTGTAAAGATATTAAAATCTCACAGGGATTCGTAGTTTAGAGTAGATTTATTGGTGTCCGACCACCTTATTTTGCCTGATTAAATAGACGAACAAGATATGTAATTTACAAAATCGCTTTGTTGAATCCTTGCTTCCTACCCTCAAAATTTGTTTTTTTGACCCTATTTTTAGAACTGGATTGTGTTTTACTTTCAACCTTGATGATTTATGAAAACTAGAATTCTCTTTTTTTGCTTATTGTGCGCATCTGTTTTAGCTTATGGGCAGAAAAACAACAAAACTACAGAAAAACTCTCTGACGAAGCACTTTTAGACTTAGTACAAAAACAAACCTTACGCTATTTCTGGGATTTCGGGCACCCAACCAGTGGTCTTGCCCGTGAACGCAGCAATACTAATTTTGGCTATGGACACGAGACCTGTACCATTGGTGGAACGGGGTTTGGTATAATGGCTATTATTGTAGGCGTAGAACGTGGCTGGATAAAAAGAGAAGAAGGAGCCGAAAGAATCAGAAAAATTGTCAATTTCCTTTTCAAAGCGCAGAGTTACCATGGGGCATTTGCCCATTGGATGGATGGCCAGACAGGTAAAACGATTCCATTTGGTCGCAAAGACGATGGGGCGGATTTAGTTGAAACTGCCTATCTTTTTCAGGGGCTTTTGTGCGCCAGAGAGTATTTTAATAAAGATAATACTATAGAAAGAGACTTGCGTCAGAAAACCACCTGGATGTGGGATGAACTGGAATTTGACTGGTTTACCCGCGAATCTGTCAATCAATTATATTGGCACTGGAGTCCGAATAATGGTTGGGCGATGAATTTTGAATTACGTGGCTGGAATGAAACCCTGATTACTTATATTTTAGGCGCTTCATCCAGACGCTATCCTATCACCCGTGAACACTATATTAAATGCTGGGCACAAAGCGATCATTTTAAAAACGGCAAGGAGTTCTACGGAATCAAATTGCCTTTAGGTTTTGATTATGGTGGGCCATTGTTTTTCTCTCAATATTCTTTTCTGGGCCTGGACCCTCGTGGTCTGAAAGACCAATATGCCGACTATTGGCAACAAAATATCAATCATACTTTAATTAATTATAAGCATTGCGTAATTAACCCGAATAAATTTAAAGGCTATGGACCAAATTGCTGGGGGTTAACTGCCAGTGATAATCATGAGGGCTACAATGCCCATGCCCCCGATAACGATTTAGGAGTTATCACCCCTACAGCTGCCTTATCAGCATTTCCATATACACCAAAAGAATCAATGGCGGCTTTGCGTTACTTTTACGAAGAGAAAGGAGATAAACTTTGGGGAGAATATGGCTTTAAAGATGCCATGAATGAATCAAAAAACTGGGTTGCAGAATCATATCTGGCTATTGACCAGGGGCCGATAGTAGTAATGATTGAAAATCATAGAAGTGGCTTATTCTGGAAATTATTTATGGGTATTCCTGAAATTCAGCAGGGGCTGAAGAAATTAGGATTTGAAAGCCCTCAGATAAAATAATTTTAAGAGCATGGAGCAAGGGGCATAGGGCATTAAAGCATTTGAAAAACCTATACCTCTTGCTAATCTCTACTTTAATAGCTTTATAAAACCATCTATAAAATTCTCTACCTTTTGCAAAGTATCAATATGAGTAATTTCTCCTTGCTCATTAATCTTTCCCTTAATCCCACTGATTAATAGTAGAGTATCCTCATTAAAATTAGCTCCCAGGGTTTGCATGATTAATTGCAATTGTCCATGTCCTTTTTCGCCTGACGCTGATGCAGTGATGATACCTAAAGGCTTATCTGAGAAAACAACCGTTGAGACTGTCCACTCCAGCGCATTTTTTAAGCTTCCGGGAATACTGAAAACATATTCTGGTGTACAAATCAAAACTCCGTCAGCCTCCATAATCTGTTTTCTGAAATCTGCTACTATCGAAGTTACTTCTTCCTTATCTAAATCCGGATTAAAATGCGGCAATTCTGTTATCTGATAAAAAATAGTCAAGTCAATACTTTCCTGCATTAGCTCTCCTATTTTCTTCAATAATCGCTCATTATTTGAGTTGGCTTTGGTACTACCTAAAATACCCAATACTTTCTTTTTTGCTGGCATCATTATATTTTATCTCCTTTCACCAAAAGCATTGATTGAACCGAGTCATTTTTTAAATGAATAAATTTCAGGCGTCCATCATCTTTCATATAAGCCTGCAAATCGTTTTCTGACTCAAATGTCACAAAATGTATTTCATAAGGCTTTTCTCCCTCAGCCATTATATAAGCCGAATTATCAGGCCGAACCCTATACAAAAGCTTGCCATTGAATTTTTCTATCAAAGGAATCACGTTGTCTTCAAACTCATGAAAAATGGCTTCTTTGCCTTCTTTTACAAAAATCAGTTGGGTAATGTAAATCATATTTTATTCTGTTTAGAGGGTGTTGGACGTATAACACTTTTAAACAACAAAAAAAGTCATATGTCCGTGACTTTTTTTAACTATGTATATTTCTGCAAAACAGGTAAAAATACTTGTCAGAAAAAGTAGTTTCCCTCTTTTTTATTAATCAACAAATGATTTACTTGCATTAGCCTGGCTATCAGCCTATTATATCTCTTACGAAATTACTACTATTATTGTATGAGAAAACCTATCCTTTATATCTCCCTTCTACTAATTCTACAAAATGCCTCCGGGCAGGTAAAAATCAATTATGGGTTTGGTTTCGATTTGCGCTGGGAAATAGTGTATAAACATGGGTATCTGACTAATTTCAGAGTAGGTCTTAGTGGTGGCGTTGGAGCACTCTTAGCCAAAAACTATATGCCCTATTTGCAATATACCCAAAACTTCTATCAGGGAGGTCTGGGGAGCTCTTTAAGTACGCAAGAGAGATATAAGATTAATATAGAATCGCTATTCAGCAAAGGAATAATAATAGGCGGTGGCAGGAATAATCCTGAGCACTTCTACAAACCTATCTATACGATGGGGTTCTTTAATCCAATTCCTTTATACACCACATTCGACGGGTGGTATATTAATGCAGTCAGTACCTCCGTTTATCGGTTAAATAAACCTCCAACTAATGGTAAGCGGAGTGGGTTTAATCAGCATGTGGGTGCCTTAGGTTTTGGCATTTCAAGACACTTTGATTTACACTATTATAATGATGGCGGCCCTATCATAGGTGACTTAGGCTTAGGCGATAATAAAGACCGTTTCTGGACTGGAGGCGGTTTTATCAACTGGTATTTTAAGAATCCATTTGATGGAGACTTGAAAAAAGATGGGATAACTCCAGTAGCTCGTTTCCCCTTCCGGAAAATTACTATTGGGTTTGACCGTTTTACAGGCTTCAATCAGGAAGCTTTCGAGGTAGCAAAAGATATAAAACTGAATTTTGTACCTTACAAAGATGTGAAACAAGCGTATTATAATAAGGGCCGAATCTATGCTGGCTTTGAGCTTTCTTCTATTCCGGGTGCTACTTTTACCATTAGCCGGAACGACGATGATCGATTTGATATACAGAATTTCTTACACGACAAAAAGGGACAGACATTTCATGGTACATTACATAAACCCACGTTTGGTCTTAATTTATACTATACCGCAAACCAATTGAACCTTATTAAAAAATGAGACCACTTAACACTATTTTAATAGCCTTTGTTTTCTGGTCTTGCAGTAAAACAATACTGGTTATTCCACCAACCTCATTAGCAGATTCCAAGAAATTGCTCAATGGTCCGCATGATCTCCCTTTATATGATAAACCCAAAAATGAAAATGTATTTGAATATTACCGCGTTACGATTTTAAAACAAGAAGCACGTGATGATATTGAAGATTTTTCTATAATCGTAAATACCATTTACAACAATGAGGCGAACATAGATAGTGCCCAGATAAGACAGGTTATAGACTTATACTTTTTCAGTAATGGCGGTGTGATTTACTATACTCCCAATTTTAGATTAAAATATTTGAAGAAGAACCCAAAATTTCCATTAGATTTTAATAAACCGCTGGCTACGCATTCTGATGATTTATCAGATCAAAAGAATGTCTGGGATGAAATAGAGCACCTTAAAACCAAATGGAATAACGACAAACTAGATAAAACAGATATTAGTAAACTGGACAAGTACAGAAAAATGAAGCAGGGTTACATAACTAAATATAATGAGCAAGATACAACCTATACAATGGTTTTTCAGAATATTATATATCCCAAAAATGCAGCCGACAATTGGTTGACATTAACACTTAAATTTAATAAAGGCGAAACCGGTAACAGGGAATCAGACTCAAACAAAAAAAGAGAAGCCTTAGAAGTGATTGATATCAAGTATAGCAATGAGGTAGCTTCGCAGGGTTCGGGTTTTTTAACAATAAAGGCTGTAGATCTATTCAATTTTGGGAGTACAGCTAATCCGAATAGTTATTTTAGCCAGGAAACGGGTAAATCTTTTGCAGCTACTTTATGGTTTAAAAGGATTACTACTGAAGACGCTAACAAAGACCTTGAAATCTTGTCTAAAGTGGACCCTAAAAATGACAATTCTCAAAAAGCTCAGCAAAAAATTATGAACATTAAGTAACCTGCCTTTTACTTTATTGCGAACTCATGCTTCCCTCCTGCTCCCTCAATCCAGGTATCTTTTACTGCACCCACCCCCTCAAAACGGTATTGCACACCCACGATTCCGGTTGGTTTATGTGGAAATTTGAATGAATGCGCTTTCTTGCCGTTTACAAAGAAAGTCATTTCTTTATTTTTGGTTTCTACTCTCAGTTTTGTCCATTGAGTTAAATCACAACCAAACCCGGATAAATCTGCTTCGGCACTCTCTGCATTTGCTCCGCAAGCATATAAGTTGATATTGCCTATACATGTTTTAGCGCTAAGGGGTATAATAATAATATCATCTTTACACTGAATCAATACCTGTACTTTCTGACAAGTGCCTGTACCCTCTGAAAAGTCATTTTTCAATACCGTTTCAAATGTAAAATTATCATTCATTAACTCACCTAAATCTGTCTGATTAAAAAACCTGATTCTTGGCGCTTCCGGATGAAGGGCGAGGCTATATTTTTTCAGTAAATCTCTGTCTACACTTATTTCATTACCTTTCAGCACCTCAGGTTTAGCAAAATATAAAGGCATTTTCGCATCATTTCTGGGCTCTACCAAAGCCAGCCAGTTATCGGTTTTAATCTGCAAATCATGCGTTTTTACTATCTCCTGATTCACAAGTAGTTTTGTTATGAAATAACCCGGATAATAATAAATAGCCGAGTGATTATGCAGATTCCGGTCAACTTTTTTCTTCCGTCTGCTATCCCATGTTTGTATAATAAATACTGAATCCTTCGGATTAGCAGCTGTTGCATCATACGTAAATACCACCGAATTGGGTAATCCTTCCGTGACGACCTTATCAGCCTTAAAAGCGAATTTAGAATAGTCGAGATGTTGCTGCCTGTTCTCTTGCGCCATAAACGCAATCAGGCTAATAATGACCAGTGTACTGATAATCCCATAAATAAAATATCGTCTCTGATTTGAATTAACTTTCAGAGGTTCAGGAGTAATTTCATAAGGTTTTGATGGTCTTGCGGCAATTGGTTGAGGGACAATACTCTTGGTAAAATCCCTCCAGTTTGCAAAACCAATAAACTGGGCTAATGTATTTAGGGTGGTCAATGATGGAGAACTATTATAGCTCGCTTTCCCGAATATTCTTTTCAGCGTCGAAACACTTATCTGCACATTAGTCTCGGCAAATATCTGTTCATTAAGTTTTTCGAAATCATAATTTAGCCATGCAGCGCTACTTCCCCAATTGAGTTTATCTTCAATTGCCTTTTTGCATTTTTCGAGGTTTTCTACTTCTGAATGCTCCATTTTATGAGTCGTTAATAGTGCTTGCACCAAAATGAACCTGTTTTGGCATTGGTTTGGACAAGCCTTAGCTTTTTCTTTTCTACAAATTTGCCAAAAAAAATCCATCTATCACAAATCCTTTCAAGACAATTATCAATCAGTACTAAAGACTCAAAAATTATGAAAAATTTTTTAATCCTACTCCTGCTTATTATTGGAGACTACACATTCGGGCAAAGTAAAACGCAAAAAGTAGATTTGAAAAACCCGGGCTTATGGACGGTCTATCGGAGGCTTAGTCCTGCCTGGAAAGATACGATTGTACTCAACAAAACCGAAGATGAGGGCATGATGGTATTGAACAATTTTGAAATGGGCAATGGAATCATAGAATTTGATTTAAAGGGTGAGAATATTCCTCAGCAAAGCTTTGTTGGTATTGTGTTTAATGTTCAGAATGATAGTACATTTGAAAATATCTATTTTCGTCCTTTCAATTTTATGAATCCGGATACTGCACGTCGGAGCAGGGCGGTACAATATACCAGCTTACCCAATAATACCTGGTTTAAATTGCGCGATAACTTTCCGGGTAAATACGAAAACAAAGTAAGACCTCTACCTGACCCGAATGGCTGGTTTCATACCAAAATAGTAGTTGATAAGCCTTTCATAAAAGTATTTGTCAATAATAGCACTGAGCCTTGCTTGGTAGTAGAAAGTCTGGCGGCTAATTCAATGGGTAAAATAGGCTTGTGGACGGGGCCTATGACGAAAGGAACTTTTACAAACCTTACTGTTACACCTACGGATAATAAATTTGGTAATAATTCATGGGTAGGTAAATACTTTAATGTAGGTGATGCTAAGCTTTATTATGAAATATATGGCAAAGGCAAACCGATTGTATTATTGCATGGTGGTGTATATGGCTATATTGATGAATACGAATATTTTATTGAAGAACTTTCTAAAAATTATCAGGTGATTTGCATTGGAACACGCGGACATGGCAAATCTGAAATAGGTAAAGAACCTTATACCTGGAATCAGCGTGCAGAAGATGCGTATAAAGTAATCAAAAGCTTAACCCAGGAGAAAGTAAAAGTAATAGGTTTCAGCGATGGCGCAGCAAGTGGCTTCAAGTTAGCCGCCAATCATCCTGAATTGGTCGAAAAACTGGTAGCCATTGGTTTTGGAGATACCCCCAAAGGCTCACGAAAAAATGCTTTCAATTATACTGCCGACGGCCTCCTTAAAAAAAATAAGGCATTTTTTGAAAGCAGATTAGCCCTAATGCCCGATTCTAAACGCTTCAATGAACATCTAAGCAAACTTAATTATTTATATAACGATGATTTTCTGAGTAAAGAAACTTTTGAGAAAATTCAATGCCCCACATTGGTGATGGGAGGAGATAAAGACGAATATCATACACCACAAAACATGCTCAATGCAACGAAAGCAATAAAAAATGGTCTATTATCTATTATACCCGGTTGTGGTCATGTAGTTTTTTATTGCAACTGGGAGGCCGTAAAGACGAGTATACTCCCATTTTTAAACGCAAAGTAATTCTATGAAAAACCTATTAGTAGTTGGGTTATATCTCTTAACACATCTTTTAAAAGCACAGAACCTCAATAATTTCTCGAAAGATATTCAAACCTATACCCAACTACTAAAAATACCCGCTATGGCAATCGGTGTGGCAAAGGGTGACAGCTTGATTTATTTCAAGGGAATCGGCTATGCCAATCCGGATACCAAAGAACCTGTTACAGCCGACCATATTTTTGTTATTTCATCGCTTACCAAGAGCATGACCTCGGTAATAATGCAACAAATGGAAGCAGAAGGCAAACTCAGGCTAAATGATTTAGTGAATGACTTCCCGAATCAATATTTCACAAAGGAGCGCTGGGATGTCCAAACGACACTGGCACATATTTTAAGTCATACTTCTGAAAGCAAACCAATCGGGCAAGGTTTTGTATATAATGGTGGTAAATACAATGTGGTCTTTAATGCGATCAAAGGTATTAACAAGATAGATATACCCAATGATATAACCAGAGCCTTTACCTATGAGGTAGAAAAACGCCTGATTGAACCTTTCAATCTCACTCATACCATAGCCAGATATGATTCGGTGAAACACAAAAATTTAAGCGGTAGCATAGCAACATTATATAAATATAATAAAGACCAAAAGATATACACCAACTCAAAGCTTAACTTCCCGAATATGCAAAGCGGGCCTGCCTATGGTATCATGAGTAGTATACATGATTTGGTAAAATACAGCGCAGCACTTGACAAAGGGGCAATCATTTCAAAAGAACGTTATCAAAAAATAACTACCCCTTTCTATACGGGTAGTCCGCAGGGAATGGGGTGGTTTGTTGCTAAATTTGAGGAAATTGGTATTCATTGGGCTTATGGGTATGGTGATGATGCCTCTATCTTGCTGAAAGTACCATCAAAGAACCTTACTTTAATAATGTTATCCTCAACAGATATGGCATCGGCTACTACCCGTTTGGGTTTTGGCAATCCGTTCAATGCTCCCTTGATTTGTGCTTTTTTAAAGGCTTTTTTGTTGAATAAAAAAGAGGGCATTTCTTTCAGCAAAGA
>CBIHRH010000011.1:0-21824 GCA_966212365.1 uncultured Emticicia sp.
GAATGAGAACCCTATCCCTTTTATGCCTTTTATTATTCTCTCCTTTCACAATAAAGGCTATTACGCTAAAATGGGTGGATGAAGTTGATAGATGTGCTTATAGAATAGATACGCAAAGGAAGATTATTGAAAAAGAAACCAGGTCAGGGATCTGGCAAGTTGTCGGGAATATCAATCTGCTCAATGTTGATGAAAAAGGGATTCTTCCGAGTAATGATATTATATGCTTAGTGCCCTCCAATAAAAACATCCGGTATTTATTAGTCGACTGTACCAATCAGGTTTATCAATTTGATTTCAAAGGATTGAATTTTGAGAGAATAGACAAAACCTATTATAGAGGATACAACTGCCAAAGCATAAGATTTATCCGAAAGGATACACTGTACTGTGTCGGGGGATATGGCTGTTTTAGAACTAATAATTTACTAACTTATTTTCAGAATGAAACCAAAGAATGGGACGCAATCAATAGTCTGAATAATCCTCCAAGTTCCATTCACAAAGGATTAAATGGATACTATAAAGAGCGGGATATATTCTTTTCCGGTTTAAACTATTACTATAGTGATGCCGAAAATAATGGAAACTTCATAAACGACTTTGGAATGAATGAATACAGTTTCAGAGATAAAAAATGGACTACCTTAGGAAAGATAACAAACCCTGCTTTATTAAAAATTGTAGAAACACCAAACAGAGTATTCGATTGGAACGGGAAATACTTCGTTATCAGAGTATACGAAGCACCTAACAACAAAATTTTTATAATTGACCCCGTTAAAAATGAAGTTTTTAAATGGGAAGATAAAAAACGACTCTTTGAACCAATATCCGATGCAGGCAAAGACAGTGAAAAAGAATATATAATCGGAGATTCACTATACAGTTCTAAACTTGTCACAACAGCGCCACAAAATTATGTTTCTAAGCAAGTAGTATCATTAGAACAACTAAAAAAAGAAGCCACATTCATAGGTAAAGTCTATGAGTCATCAGGTGTAAACTACTGGTTAATATCATCAATAATAGCTGCTATTATTATTGTTTGCGCAGTCTTTTATTTGAAACGATCAAAAGCTAAACCAAAAGAGTTTGGGCTATCAGATAAATTAGATGATATCGAAAAAGCAATGCTTGCTATCTTAATTCAGAACCATCATGCTGAGGGCATAGATACAGAACAAATAAACACGCTATTGCAGGTCAATAATAAAACGATTGAAAATCAACGGAAAGTAAGGCATGATTTCATTAAAGCCTTGACACCTAAATTAGCACTCATTTATGGCATTGAAGAACCTATCGAAAAAATACCTTCTTCTATTGATAAACGTATCTTTAACTATAAACTTAATAACGAACTTTATAAAAAAGTGACCAATCAAGTCTCTAAAACATGATTGAGGTTATTTTTTCTTTCCCCCTTTCTTCCCCAAAATCCTCCCAATCACCTTTTCATAAGCATCCGCATATTTCATCATACCTATATCGGTCGGGTGGGTGCCGTCTACGGTTGAGGCGGAATCGAAGCCTATGTCTGCGGCAGTAAGTAGGTGAATATTTTTTACCCCCTCTTTTTTCATGGCTGTGAAGGTCTTATTCATCACTTCACTACTCCAGGTATATCTGTTAAAAAAAGTAGTATCTACGCCTACCTGAGGCACTCCGCAACAATGCTCTACCAATAAAATTGGCACCTCAGGGTGTTTGCTTTGCAGGCTCTTGACCGAGGTACGAATACGATTTTCTATATCTGCTCCCGGATATACCTTTTTATCAACCAGATTGGGTTGGCAGTCTAATACAAAAAGTCGGGCATTTGTTTCGTTAAGCAGGTCAATGACAGGTTGCTCCAATCTCCCATTGCCCGAAAACCCTAAATTAATAATAGGTACATTCAATTTTCTACCCAAAATATTTGTCCATGCCAGACCCGGTCTGCTGGCGCAGGCTCCCTGCATAATAGAAGTACCATAGAGTACCAATGGCTGCTCAGTACTTACTTGCAATGGGGTAAAATTTTTATCTTTAGGCGTTCCTATCTGCATCCACTTCGGCATATTGTATAGAGGCAAATACAGTCTGAATTCTTTGATAGGCACCCCACTTATCATATTCGTGAATTTATACTGTACTGTGTCACCAAAACTATACGCCCCGCGTATCCATTGCCAGTTATTGTTAGCGTCTAAAGCATATAAATCAACCCCACTTACACCGGTTGCAGGCATATGATCCATGCTTTTAGCTTTTGAAATCTGGTATCGAACAGTAAGCTCAGTAGCATCAGTAGTGAATTTTATATATTCTCCTGCGGTATTTTGTCCTAGAGACCACACCGCTTGTCTAACAGTCTTTTCGGCTTTGGCAGGTAATCTGTCATAAGGTCTTACTAAATCTGCTTGCCAGGCTTTTCCTTCAATGACAGGGAAAGTAGCATCGGCAGGATTCCACCATTTCATTTGCTGGGCTGTTGATGAGAAACCCGCCAGAATTAAGAAAAAACAAAGGCGAAGAGGATTTTTCATATTGAGTGAGTTAGTGATTGATGTGTTGTCTTGAACTGTGATTGACCTGATTTGATGATTTATCTGATTTCATATTATGTTTATAATATGATAGCGTAGGTGCTAATAATAATCAGTGCAATCATCAAATCAGGTCAATCACAGTTCAAGACAAAAATTAGTCTATTAATTTACTTCATTCAAAAGCCCCTTAGCCTTCGCTACTGTCTCTTCTGCGGTTTCTGTGGCTAAGTCTTTGATTTCAAATGTTTTTAAGGCTGCTTCTAATTTACTTAACTGCGCAGTCTGTTGTTTGCTTTGATATTCCTTGCGTAAGAGTCTTATTTTCTCAAAATCCTGTATTCCTTCAATGATTTTTTCAAAACGCACAGACGATAATGCCCCCGGATATACCTGATATGTGTCTCCCGCCGGCCATGCCGTAAAGCGACTATCAGTTGATGGTGATTTTGGCCAGCTATTATATGCCCAACGTAAATAGCCATCCATTCCGGTAGCTGCTGTGTACCAACCCATCCAAACCATTTCATCTGGCGGCGAGAATGTAAAGGCATTCGGATATTTCTCGGCGCAACAGGTATACCATGTACTTAACTTATTTTGTTGCTTACGTTTCTGTAGTACATCGTCAGGATATTTCCATCTGGATGCTACGCAATAATCATAAATATCATTCTCAATTTCAGCATGATAATCTCCGGCTAATGATACTTTCCAGTTAGGGTCAATGGTTTTCAACAATTTAATTACCGATTGCATGGCAGGCATCGGGCGCTCGTCCATTGCAATAGTCGTGATGCCGAACCAACCTTTGTCCTTCAAATGTTTGGTAAAATCTGTTAACATAGTAGCCCAGAATTCATTATAAGCAGGCGTGCCTATAGCCTGGGTAAATACGGCTTCTTTTGCTGTGGCTTCGTCATTATAAGTAAAAGCAATTTTCCAGGGAACCATGCTGTAGCAATTAATCTGCTTATTGATACCGCAACTCATTACAAAAGCTACGTATTTATCAAATAGGGTATAATCGTAAGTCCATGAGCCGTCTTTTTTCTTTGTCCATTTAATCAGACTTGGGAAATCGTCATACGTCTGATGTCCCCAGGGTTCATTGACAATACTCGTAGTAACGATTTTTTGTCCTGCGTCAGCCAACATTGTATAATATTTTCGCATAATGGCAAAATGTGCATCACTCCAGGGCTCTAATTTATGCACACGAGCTATAGCAAAAGGGTGTTGCCAGAAATCTAATCTATATGTCCATTCAGATGGCGGAGGTAAAGTTTTATCGACCACTGTCAACGCAACTTTTAACGCGTATTTTTTATCTGCATTAAGCGTCACTGTACCTGAATAGAGTCCAGGGCTTGCATTAGCAGGCACTTTCACACTCAGCCATACAGGTTGTGTTGTGTTCTTTTGCACCTGCATGCTTTTTAAATCCACATTAATGATATCTGCCACTTTTGATGAGTCAAAATCCTGCGGTTTGCGATAACCACAACCGTTTCTGAACTCATCAGTCATTACATATTGCAAAAAGCCAGTGCTGATATTATCCTTTTTTATCAGGTCGCCTTTGGCATTTTTCAAATCGCTTATATCAACCGTAACAGTATTCAGGTTGGTTTTGCTCCACACCAATATCTGAGTATTTACTTTTTCTCCTTTCCATGCACTGGCAGTCCAGGTATCATTCTGTTTAATTTCCGGAGGTAATTCCTGAGCGAAGCGTTTGCTGCTATTGGCAAAACTCACATTGGTGTTTTTAGAAACCTTACTCCATTGCTCGGCCAATTGTGCAGGATTCGTATCTGGCTTTTTTTGTAGGGCAAGACTTACATCTTGTGCCAATACTATTTGTGTGAACAGGCAACAAGCGATTAATACTATTTTTTTCATTCGTGTGTCTGATAGGTTTTATTCTTAATGAATAGATGGTTGAATTTCATTTCAAATTAAGTAAAAATATTGTAGAGTTCGTAATACTTTACTATTGAAAGGGTCGTGGAGTTTGAGAGCACGCTTAAAATTTATCATTCGACTGAAAAGAAATTCTTTTTGAGCGCCCACCGCAGGAAAAATAAGATAATAGTACGATAATACCAAAAACCTCCCCAAACACTTTGAAAACACAGGCTTAAGTCGGAAATTTAGGGGGACGTCTAGTTGGGCTGCCCAGTCTGGATTACAATACAGAACTAGCCGTCCGCATAATAACTGTGCCTGTTATTTAAACTATGAGCATATTTAAATCAATAAAAAAATTGCAAGGCTGGTTTTTGAACACTGAAAACAAGCTCTCGCCGACAGATGGTTTCGGAGTTTGTGAAAATACCAGCTACTTAAGCGGACTCAGAAAAGGTAGCCGCTACGGTGGCTACCTTTTTACTCAAGGATAGCAGCGAAGCGATGGTTGCCGGATTATCAAAGCAATTACCAAGATTGACAGTGACTTGAGGTAGTATCAGATACTAGGTGCAGATATTCCGACGATGTACCATTTCATTAGCCGATATTTTAAAATGTTAAATAAGTTCAAGCATCAACGCATATCAAACAATGAAAAAAGTATTTATCTTTACTCAACCTTGAACATTCAACTATGAAAAAACTCGCCGCCCTTATAGTGCTGATTGCATTGATCAGTTCGTTTACATTCAAAGAACTTTCATGGGTTGCTATCGGCGACTCGATTACCTATCTGAACGACCATCAAAAAGAAACCGGGGACCGCGTCACGAAAGGTTATATGACAATGGTTACCGAGAAACTTCCCCACATTAAATATATCAATCAGGGACATAATGGCTGGACTTCAGGAGGAATTGCTAATGGTATTGAAAAGCTAGGGTTAACCAAAGCAGATGTGTATTCTATTTTCCTGGGAACCAATGATTGGTGGCAAGGACGACCATTAGGGCAACTGACTGATTATAAAAATAATACAGGTAATAGTACAGTCTACGGCTCTTTCAGAATCATTATTGATAAATTAAAAAGTCTTAACCCCGAAGCTCCTATTATTCTGATCACCCCTATGCAAAGGGTTGATTTTGTTTATATTGCTAATTTTAAAAACAATGCTTATGGTTCTTATAAACCCAATAAAAGTGGCCAAACGCTTGAATCATTTGCTTATGCAATTGACTCTATTGGTAAATTTGAGAAATTTCCGGTAGTTGATCTCTACCATACCAAAGGCCTGGAAATGGAGAATCTGGTTAAATTCAAACGACTGAAAGACCCGCAAACAGGTACATACAAAAACTTTACTTTCCCCGATTCCATTAATATTCCTTTCAATCCAGAAACGGATGAATATCCTTATCCGGTAGAATCTATCGCTAAAACCTATGATGGCTTGCACCCTTCTGATGCAGGCTATGAATTAATAGCCAAACCACTCGTAAAAATCATGAAGAAATACTGATTAATAAGTACCTTGACTACAGCACCTGAGTTAAGAATAGCCTTCAATAACGTAAAAGGAGTATAGATAAAAGATAACCATTCAATCCTAAAATTTAACGCCGTAATGTCATCAAAAAAATCGTATTTTACTTCCGTTCTTATTCTGGCGACATTATTTTTTATCTTTGGATTTATCTCATGGTCGAATGCCATTCTGATTCCTTACTTCAAAATTGCTTTCGAGCTTACCAGTTTCAAGGCCTATCTCGTAGCTTTTGCGTTCTATATTTCTTATCTGGTTATTTCATTGCCATCATCTATCCTGCTTAATAAATTTGGGTATAAGAAAAGCATCGTTACAGGGCTTTGGGCAATGGCACTTGGCGCTTTGATTTTTATTCCGGCAGCCATGCAAAAAAGCTACGGTCTTTTTCTTATCGGTTTGTTTACACTAGGCACAGGTTTATCTATTTTGCAAACGGCTTCAAATCCTTATATTACTATTATTGGTCCGATTGAAAGTGCTGCACAACGAATCAGCATTATGGGTATTTGCAATAAAGGTGCGGGTATTATTGCCCCCCTCATTCTTTCTTTTATTATTCTTAAACCAACAGATATTAAGGTAATTGAGAACCTGAGTGTTGAGAATCAAATGGCAAGACAGGAATTATTAAGCCAATTACTAGATAGAGTAATATTGCCTTATGGAGTAATAGCCCTCGCATTGTTTTTATTAGGCACTTTAATCTATTTTTCGTCACTACCTGAAATTGAACACGAAAAAGACGAACAGGCTGGAAACAGGTCTATTTTATCGCGCCCAAGTCTGATACTGGGAGCTATCGCCATATTTTTCCATGTGGGCACACAGGTAATTGCAGTAGACACCATTATCAATTATGGTGTTTTTCAGGGTCTTTCGCTCAATGTAGCCAAGGTTTTCCCTTCTTATGTATTGACCATGACCATCACAGGCTATATCACAGGCATTATTCTGATTCCGCGATTTGTTAATCAACATATTACCCTGAAAATCTGTACCATTCTGGGTTTCATATTCAGCATTTTAATCATTCTTACCAATGGGGAAGTAGAATTTCTGGGTATTTCAACAGATATTTCCATCTGGTTTATTGTATTGTTGGGCTTGGCTAATTCACTCATCTGGGCAGGCATATGGCCACTGGCTATCAAAGGCTTGGGGAATCTCACAAAAATTGGTTCCTCACTTATGATTATGGGGCTGAGTGGAAATGCCATTATGCCTTTGGTTTATGGTTACTTTGCTGATAAATCCAGTCCGCAAAACGCTTACTGGATTTTAATCCCCTGCTTTTTATACCTGATTTTCTATACATTTTATGGATATAGTCTTAAACATTGGAAATTGAATAATAACTAGACCTCTATTTACAACAACCTTAACAGGCTTACAATCAAGCCAAACTATTAAACAGATGAAAAATAACAGAAGAGATTTTCTGAAAATGGGCGGAGCTTCAGCTCTCACATTGGCCGTTAACTGGGATGCAAATGCCACAGGCACAAATAAGGATAAAACCAAATCAACCTTTAATATGTCAGGTTATGCAGCTCCCAAGCTCGAAACCGTAAGAATTGGTTTTATCGGTGTTGGTAATAGAGGGAGTGGTTCGGTAACGAGAGTTAACAGGGTTGATGGGGTAGAAACGAAAGCTATCTGCGATAAACGTGAAGTGAAAGCCCGTGAATCGGCAGACAAGCTTGAAAAAATGGGGATAAAAGTTGACCTCTATTATGAAAATGAGGATTCATGGAAAAAAATGTGTGAAAGACCTGATATTGATCTGATTTATATTGCCACCCCGTGGCATTTGCACACCCCAATGGCGGTTTATGCCATGAAACAAGGCAAACATGTGGCCATAGAAGTACCCGCAGCTACAACGATGGATGAGTGTTGGCAATTGGTTGAAACCTCAGAAGCAACTAAGAAACATTGCATGATGCTTGAAAATACCTGCTATGATTTCTTTGAACTATTGACACTCAATATGGCGCGCCAGGGTTATTTCGGAGAAATTATCCATGTAGAGGGCGCATACTTACATGATTTGAGAGAAAGTCTGATGACTGATGGAAAATATTCAGATAACTGGCGATTGAAACAAAACCTGCGTAATGGTAGTTTGTATCCGACTCATGGACTTGGGCCTGTGAGTCAGGTATTGAACCTGAATCGTGGTGATAGAATGGATTATCTGGTCTCTACATCCTCGAATGATTTTACGTTACACGATATCGCGGTAGAAAACGCTAAGAAAGACAACTATTATCAACAATTTGTTGATAAGAAATTCAGAGGAAACCTGAACGTGACTACTATCAAAACATTGAAAGGGAAAACCATTATGATTCAACATGATGTATCTACTCCCCGCCCCTACTCACGTATTCATTTGGTTAGTGGCACCAATGGTATTGCACAAAAATACCCTGAACCGGGCAGAATCTCCGACCATAAACACGAATGGTTAAAAGAAGCCGAATTAGCCAAACTGCAGGAAGAGTTTACCCCACCTATTGTAAAAAAAATAGGCGAAATGGCAAAGCAGGTGGGTGGCCATGGTGGCATGGACTTTATGATGGACTGGCGGATGATAGATTGTTTACGCAATGGTATTCCTCTCGACCAGGATGTGTATGACGCTGCCCTTTGGAGTGCAGTAGCTCCTTTGAGTGAAGCATCGGTTAAAAACAGATCAAAATCAATCGATGTTCCTGATTTTACAAGAGGCAACTGGAAGACCAATGAGCCTGTGGATATTACGATGTCGAAGGGAGGAAATACCGGAATCAGAAAATTCAATTAATCAGCTATGGATATAATAGTTAGCGAAAATAATAGCGACTTAGGAGAGAAAGCAGGGAAAAGCGCGGCAGAAAAAATCAAGCAAACAATTGCTGAAAACGGACAAGCCAATATCATTTTAGCCACCGGGAGCAGTCAGTTCGAGACGATTTCAAATCTGTTAAAAGATAGGGGCATTGACTGGTCTAAAGTAAATATGTTCCATCTGGACGAATATATCGGGCTTTCTGAAAGTCATCAGGCGAGTTTCAGAAGATATCTTAGAGAAAGATTTATTACGCAAGTGCCCTCTTTAATGAGTTATACACTGATAAATGGAGAGGGAGATATTGATGAAGAGCTAAAGCGGCTCAGCGAAAAAATCAGCCAGCATCCAATTGATGTAGCTCTGGTAGGCATCGGAGAAAACGGACACCTTGCCTTTAATGACCCGCCCGCTGATTTTGAAACCGAACAAGCTTATATTGTGGTTGATTTAGATTTGGCTTGCCGACAACAGCAACTCGGTGAGGGCTGGTTTAATAGTCTGTCCGAAGTGCCCCAAAAGGCCATTAGTATGTCTATCAGACAAATCATATTATCAAAAAGTATTGTTTGTTCTGTACCCGATTTAAGGAAAGCCGGGGCTGTTAAAAATACACTAAAGCAAGATGTAAGCCCCATGTTCCCTGCAAGTATTTTGCAGAATCATCCAGATTGTGAACTATACTTAGATGCTGACTCAGCAAGCCTGTTATAAATGCAAATAAAAATATTTGTCTGATAAAGTGTGATTATGAGATTGACCAAAATAATAAACGCTCAGGTAATAATATCTCATGAAATCCTGCAAAGTGCTACTATTGTAGTAAAAGACGGGAAAATTGATGGGGTGTTTTCTGATGCAATTGATATTGAAGAGGCATATATTATTGATGCGGGAGGAAATTTTGTATCGCCCGGCTTCATTGATATTCATTTGCATGGTGGAGGTGGGTATGATTTTATGGATAATACCATAGAAGCATTTCAGCAAATTGCCATTACCCATGCCCGGTATGGTACTACTTCAATGGTACCAACCACTCTTACCTCTACCAAAGAGAATCTCATAAGAACACTTGAAACCTATGAATTAACCACAAAGACCCAATACAAAGGAGCTGGTTTTTTAGGTGTCCATATAGAAGGTCCTTATTTTGCTATGAGCCAGCGAGGGGCGCAAGACCCTAAATACATTCGGTTGCCGGATGCCGACGAATACAATGAAATTCTGAGTAGGTTTCCATTTATAACCCGCTGGAGCGCCGCTCCTGAACTACCCGGTGCTATTGAGTTTGGTGAGGCACTACGCAAAAAAAATATTATCGCTTCAATAGCTCATACAGAAGCCTTATATGCCGATGTAATCAGAGCACAGGCAGTTGGCTATTCATTAATGACACACCTGTATTCAGGCATGGTGGGCGTGATTAGAAAAGAAGGCTTTCGCTACGCAGGTACTGTTGAAAGTGCATTCTTATTAGATGATATGGATGTGGAAGTAATAGCCGATTTAAAACACTTACCTGCCGAACTAATTCAATTAGTCTATAAAATTAAAGGCTCAGATCATATCGCACTTATTACTGATGCCATGCGCGCTGCTGGAACGAATGTAACTACAAGCAAACTGGGAAGTCTTGAAGATGGGCTAGATGTAATAGTAGAAGATGGCGTAGCCAAGCTACCAGACAGACTTTCATTCGCCGGAAGTGTGGCTACTGCCGATAAGCTTTTGAAAAATCTGGTTCAAAATGTCGGCATATCCATTTCTGAAGCAGTAAAAATGCTTACAGCCACCCCTGCCAGAATCATGAAAGTACAAAATTCAAAAGGAAAAATAGAAAAAGGTTTTGATGCCGATTTAGTAATTTTTGATAAGGGTTTTGAAATAAAAAGTACTATTGTTGGTGGAGAAGTCGTCTATCAAAAATCTTAAAAAGAGAAAGGCCATTTCTTATTTCTATCATTGTGAAACTTTGTGTACCATTGTGTACATTGTGGCAAAACTATATCACCTTCTTCTCACACTTTTACTTTTCAATTCACTTTCAAGCACATCGCCAAAGAATTTATTGCCTTGCAAATGCTCTTCCAAATAAGCACTTGTCAATTTGGTAATAGTCTGATATAATTGAGCGTTCTTACAATTACCGGAAGATTTAACAATAGATGGATAAGCCGAGAAATCGCCATGCTCGGCAGAATCTACTTTTAGAATCAGATAGTCACCAGAAACTTTCGCTAGAAAATTATTCACCGAATCTTTTGATGGCTTTTGATTTACAGGTGAGCTTTCAAATCTGAGATAAGGGCTTTTCAAAGACATTTCTTGAAAGTCCGAGCTATTAAGAATACCGTCAAAATCTGCATCTTCTTCTTTAGAATATCCGTAATGATGAAACTCTGAACCCTCCAATGAAACTATGCATTTCACATTCGGAATTTTATCAGCAACTAAAGCTCCTGTCAGGCCTCCCCAACTATAGCCCATAATAGCCACATTATCAAACTTAATATTTGTATTAGTCTTCAAATAATCAATAGAAGTGATGGCATCATACATCTGTTCCATCGCATCCTCTTTTTTCATAGTCATATCGCCGGGAAATCTGCCTATAGAACTAACGCCCACCACTATAAATCCCTTTTTTACTAAAGTCTCAAAAAGAAGATAGTTTTCATATCCCATACCATTATAGCTAGCTATATAAACTATCACCGGGAAATTTTCTTCAACTGCCTTGGCATTTTTATAAGTCTGTGTAGGAAGTTTCAATAAGCTAATAGAGTCAGCGCATTTGAAGCCTTCACTCAGCATCTTTGCAAATTTCATAGCTAAACCATCTGCATTATTTGATGCTGTGTAAAAATTTGCTCTTTGCTCAAACAGATTTAAATAATCTCCGAATCGTATTAATGAATCACTTAAAGAATCCTGTGCGGGGTACCATATATCAATATCTATTGGCCGATAATATAAAGCATTGGATAAATCAACCTCTGGTTTATACTTTCTTGCTTTATCACTGATGCGAATAGTTTTAAATCCAACTTTATATACTTGTTTTTCTTCTGATTTTAAATGATTACACCCAAACAGGCTGATAGTTAAAAGAAATAAAAGAGAATACTTCATAAACCAGTGGTAGTTGATTTTAGTAGATAATAGCTTCTATGAGTGTATATGCAGAAATAGTGGAAAAAGTTGTCTGAGGTGACAATATCTTTATATTAACCCAACATAAAATATAGCAATATTTTAATATATAATATGACTCTATTTGCCAAATACAGAAGTGTACAGGACGCTTTGGGTTTAGGAAATAAATAATTTTATAAAAAATCACAAATTATTTATGTCTTACTAAACAATATCTACTTTTTTTCACCCTAAATCAAGCGTATTTATGAAGTCGAAAATTACTATTCATTTGAGTAGGATTTATGCAATGGGGGGAACCTTTTTGCTAATGCTATTCTGTTCATCATTTGCTTTTTCCCAAATAAAGGGTACTGTTACCGGCTCTGATGGTGGGACATTAGTCGGAGTAAACGTTTCAGTCAAAGGAACAAATAAAGGAACTCAGACTGGTGGGGATGGTACTTATAAAATTGATGCAGCAAAAGGCTCAGTTTTAGTTTATAGCTTTGTTGGCTTTGCTGCTAAAGAGGTAACTGTAGGTGACCAAACTCAAATTGACGTAACCTTAGAACTAGACGAAAAACTATTAGGTGAAATCGTTGTAGTAGGTTATGGTAGCCAGTTGAAAAAGAATGTAACTGGTGCAGTACAAACGGTCGGCGCTAAAGAGATAAAGGATATTCCTGTATCTCAGATCGGGCAAAAACTTCAAGGCCAGTTAGCTGGTGTACAAATTAACCAAACCACAGGAAAGCCCGGACAAGGAATGAGTATCAGAATACGTGGACAGTTATCAGTTTCGGCTGGTAGCGACCCATTGTATGTAATCGATGGATTTCCGATTACGGGAGATATCGGTGCGATGAACCCTGATGAAATTGAAGATATTTCAATTCTGAAAGATGCTTCTTCTACATCCTTATATGGTTCAAGAGCTGCTAACGGTGTTGTGTTGATTACCACTAAAAAAGGTAAAACAGCAGGTACTAATGTAAGTTTAAATGTTTTTGCCGGTATCCAACAGGTTCCGGACAGAGGTTTGATTAAAATGTTAAATGCTGAAGAATTTGCACAATTCAAAAAAGAGTCTTACGAAGATGCCAAACAGCCAGTTCCGGTTGAGTTTCAGAATCCATCTCAATACAGAGATAAAAACAATGACTGGTACAAAGCTTTATTAAGAAAAGCGCCTGTGCAAAGCTATAACCTGACAGTTACCTCCAACAGAGAAAAATCTAGAACATCTTTCGTAGGTGGTGTATTCAATCAGGAAGGGGTTGTTTTGAATAATACTTACAAAAGATATTCATTAAGAATGAACTCAGAATACGATGTTTCTGATAAAGTAACGCTTGGCTTTAATGTAGCGCCGCAATATGTATATGATAATACGCCAAGAACTGATGGAGATAGAGGAACTGGTATTTTGTTTAATGCCCTGCATACCTGGCCAATCATGCCAATTTATGAAGCAGATGGCAAAACTTTAACCATGTTTAACAGATTCCCGGCCAGTACCGGAAATATCTTTGCCTATCCGAACTGGGTAAGAGCGGCCAACGAATTGGTGAACGAAACAACAACTACCAATTTAATAACCAATGCATATATCCAATATCGACCAATCAAAGATTTGGTTTTGAAATCTACTTTCAATATTGAGATGTTGCGCTCTAAGTTTTTCTTCTTTAACCCATCTACTGCCACAAGTGCCATCAACGTCGCGATTCCGACAACAGCAGTTTCGATACGTCAGAATTTTGAAAACTTAACCTGGTTGAATGAAAACCTGGCTACTTATACCAAAACTTTCAAAGACCATAGCTTTGAGCTATTAGCAGGGTTTACCCAACAACGTTTCCAACAAGAAGGTACTCGTGTTCAGGCTGATACTTATGCTGATGACCGCCTTCCAACTATTCAGGGTGCAATCAATATCAACCGCGGTGGTACTTCAAGCCAGGTACAGGAATGGGCATTGACTTCTGTACTATCAAGATTAACGTATAACTATAAGGGTAAGTACTTATTAACCGCTTCTGTACGTCGTGATGGGTCTTCACGTTTCGGTTCAGACAACCGTTGGGGTACCTTCCCGTCAGTTTCATTGGGATGGGTTCTTTCAGACGAAAGCTTCATAAAATCAATGCCTAAGATTTCTTTTGCGAAAATCAGAGCAAGTTATGGGATAATTGGTAACAATAATATTGGTAACTATACTCCTTATGCCTTGATAAACAATACAGTAAATGCTGTTTTTGGTAATAACGTTGCCCCTGGCGCAGTGGTTACATCATTGGCTAACAGTAACCTTGGTTGGGAGACAACTAAGCAATTAGACCTTGGTTTAGATCTGGGCTTATTCAATGACCGTATCACGTTTGTTTATGATTATTATACAAAACGTACTACCAATTTGCTTTATAGTGTGCAAATTGCTCAGGAAGCCGGCTTTACCAACTTCAACGATAATATCGGAGAAATTAAATTCTGGGGCCATGAGTTTGCTTTGAATACCAGAAATACAACCGGAAAATTAAAATGGAGTACCAACGCAAACATTTCATTCAACCGTAATAAAGTAATTGCTTTGGCTGATGGTATTGACCGTGTATACGGAACATTCCACATCACTAAAGTGGGTTATCCGTTTGGTCAATTCTATGGACATATCTCGCAAGGTATGTATCAGAATGCCGAAGATTTGAAAAATTCTCCGCAAGTACCAGGACGTTCAGTAGTAGGTAGTATCAAGTTGACTGACCAGAATGGTGATGGTATCATTACAAATGGTGGTGATTTTGATGACAGAGTAATCATGGGTAATCCATTCCCTAAATTCACTTATGGTATCGTCAATAACTTTACTTATGGAAACTGGGATGCTAGTATCGTTGGTTCGGGTTCACAAGGCAATCAATTATTAGTTCGCCACATTTATAGTACTGCCAATCTTGATGGTGTATTTAATATGGTAGAAGGCGTGAAATATCGCTTCCGCTCAGAATCTAATCCTGGAAAAGGTATGTACGGAACCACTGTGGGTGGTGGTAACGTAACAGGTATTGAAAGAGACTGGATGAATAGCCGTTTTATTGCTGATGCTTCATTCTTTACTATTAAAAACGTAACCATTGGCTATACAATTCCAAGAGGCAATAAAGTATTCAGATCGGCACGTATTTATGGTTCAATTCAACAGTTGTATGTATTCACCAAATACTGGGGTGGGCCAAATCCGGAAACATCTGCACAAGGTGACGGAAATGGTAATGGTGGAAACCTTAGCCAGGGTATCGACTTTTCGAACTATCCGGTTCCAAGAACTTTCACACTTGGTATTAACTTGAACTTTTAATTAACGTAAACATCCTAAAGACAATGAAAAAGAAAATAATATCAGCTTTGTTTATGTTCGTTGGGTTAACGAGTTGCAAAGACTTTTTGACGGTTGTCCCAGAAACTAACCTTAGTACCGCCATATTTTTTACGAAAGAAGCCGATTTTCAACAGGCAGTTAATGCCGCCTACGTGCCTTTACGTTCTATTGTAAATGACCGTGCATGGCTTTTAGGTGAAATGCACTCTGATAATGCTTATTATTATAGAAATATCCTTTTCGGCGCCACAGAGCAACAGGAAGATATAGCAGATTTTGCAGTACCAACTGCCAATGGCGTTACTTCTAATACCCACGTTCTTAACCAATATCGTCTGGACTATCAGATAATTGCTCGCGCCAATCAGGTTTTAGCTGCAATTGATAAAGTTGAGTTCGGTGCTGAGTCTAAGAATAATTTAAAAGGACAAGCGCAGTTTTTGAGAGCTTACGCTTACTTCGAATTAGTACGTTATTTTGGTAAAGTGCCTTTGCATCTTACTCCGGTAACTAATCGTCAGGAAGCAACACTCGAGTTATCAGAAGTTGATGCGGTTTATGCGCAGATTATTAAAGATGCCAACGCAGCTATTACGGGTCTTTTGCCAAAATCTAAACAAGAAGCTGGTAGAGTTACCTCAGGAACAGCCAGAATGTTATTGGCGAATGTGTACATGGTACGCAAAAACTGGGCAGAAGCAGAAAAGCTACTGAAAGAAATTGTAACAAGTGGTGAATACAAATTGATGCCTGATTTCAACGATGCTTTTTCAACGAACACCGGAAATAAGAACAACATAGAATCTATATTCGAAGTGCAGTTTCAGGAAGGAGCATCTGGTTACAATGGCGCTATCATTTATAACTATTTACCTCGTCCGATGAGTCCGGAAGAATTAAAGCCAATCACAGGAACATCAAATCCTCAGCCATTGACTGGTGAAGGAAACGGTGCACCGACACCTGATTTAATTAATTCATTTGAAGTAGGTGACAAACGAAAAGATGCAACTATAGCCTATGTTACTATTAGCGGAAGTCTGAGAGCAAATAAGGTTTTCCCTTATATCAAAAAATATGCAAAAACACACTCTTTGCATGGTAATACTGGTAACAACTTCCCGATATACCGTTATGCAGAGGCACTTTTATTCTTAGCAGAAGCATTGATGGAGCAAGGAAAAGGAGCAGAAGCGCTTACTTATCTTAATCAGGTGCGTTCACGTGCCGGATTACCTGATGCGACTACAACCGCTCAGGCTGATCTGAGAAAACAGATTTATCAGGATCGCAGAAGTGAGTTAGCTTTTGAGAACAAACGTTGGTTCGATTTAGTACGTACTGGCACTGCCATTGAGACAATTAAAGCTTATGGGGATAGAATCAAAGCAAACCCTGTAGATTACTATTATCCTGAAGGTGCAACAGTACGTGGTAATGCCTTTACAAACATTACTTTACTTTACGGCCTACCAGCTGACGAAGCGGCATTGTCTCCGTATTTTTGATTTATTCAACAAATAATTCATACGCTGCATAAGTAGAAAATAAATATGTAATTTAGGGCAAATAGGGGTATTAAGAATCAGTTTAAATATTTATTTAGGCCTCATTAATACCTCATATTTCTACCTTTTATACATTCATTTCGCGCTTATGCAGTGTCTTTAAAGTACTTAATTTTTTCGCCTTAACTTATAAAACTATGGTATCCAATCAACGAACAATCCAAATTTCTGTCGGATTAATGGCTCTGGCATTGGCTGCGTCCTTTACAGTTCTAAAAAATCCGCCACCGCCAACATCAACCAATGATGATCCGAAAATCAAAAAGCTAAAACTGTCAGAAGGTTTTTCAGCACAACATCTTTACAGTCCGTCAGAGAACAATCAGGGATCATGGGTAGCCATGACTTTTGATGACAAAGGCCGTGTGATTGCATCAGACCAATACGGAAAATTATTCCGCGCAACAATTCCTGCAATCGGTTCAAACGGAAAGGTTGAAGTTGAAAAACTTCAGATAGGTATCAGTCCGAATATTGATACTACAGGCATGGGATATGCACATGGTCTGTTATATGCCTTTAACAGCCTCTATGTGATGATTAATAACAGCAAAAACAATAAGATATTTCCACGCAAAAGTGGACTTTACCGCTTGCAAGACACCAACAACGACGACCAGTTTGATAAAATCACCCTGTTGAAAGAAATGAATGGTGATGGCGAACACGGCCCTCATAGCGTTATTTATTCTCCTGATAAAAAATCATTGTACGTAATTTCAGGGAATCATACTGATTTACCTCCGATGGACTCTTATCGCTTGCCATCAAACTGGAAAGAAGATAATATGTTTCCGTTGATTAAAGACCCGCGTGGACACGCCAACGACCGCTATGCGCCAGGTGGGTGGATTGCTCATACTGACCCTGAAGGAAAAAACTGGGAATTAGTAAGCGCCGGATATCGCAATGCCTTTGATATGGCCTTTGATGCCAACGGCGATTTGTTTGTGTACGATGCAGACATGGAATGGGATTTCGGTTTGCCGTGGTATCGTCCTACCCGTATTTGTCATGCCACCAGTGCGAGTGAGTTTGGCTGGAGAACCGGAAACAGCAAATGGTCACCAACATTCCCTGATAATCTACCTCCGGTTATCAATATCGGTCAGGGTTCGCCAACTAATTTAATACATCTAAAAGATGCCAAGTTCCCTGCCAAATACAAAAATACTTTATTGGCGTTCGACTGGAGTTTCGGGATTATGCATGCTATTAATCTGAAACCTTCAGGTTCTTCGTTTACGGCTACCAGAGAAGAATTTTTATCCGGCTTACCATTGCCACTGACCGATGGAGTAATTGGCCCGGATGGTGCCTTATATTTCCTTGCAGGTGGTCGTAGATTAGAGTCAGATATGTATCGTGTTTACTACACTGGTACAGAAAGTACCGCTCCGGTGGCTGCACCACCGGTTAACGCTTTAAACACTTTAAGAAGAAATTTAGAGAAATTCCATACGGGAGGGCCAAACAAAGATGCCGTTGCCACAGCATGGCCTCAACTGAAAAGTCCGGACAGATTTATCCGCTATGCTGCTCGTCTGGCTATTGAACACCAACCTTTAACCGAATGGCAGGATTTAGCCTTGAAAGAAAAAGATCCTGTTGCAGCAACACAGGCACTTATATCATTGATTCGCATGGGCAAGGGCGACAATCAGAACCAGATTCTGAACTCCTTGTTGGCTATCAACATAAAGGCGTTGAACGAAGCCCAACAATTAGATGTTTACCGTGCTTTCGAATTGGCATTTTTAAGAATGGGCCAACCAGATGCCACAAGCAGACCAAAAGTGTTGGCGTATCTGAATCCTATGTATCCGGCAAATTCGGCGCAGTTGAATCGTTCTTTAAGTAAACTTTTGCACTACTTAGACGAGCCAAGTGCAATCAAGAAAACATTGGCTTTGATGACAATTAAAGATGAGCCGGGCACTAATGCGTTGATGCAGGAAACAGCAACCGCTTCGAGTGATTTGATTCTGAGAAGTTCACAATACGGTGGCGATATTGCAGCCATGCTAGCCAATGTTCCACCTGCACAGCATACCTATTATGCCAATGTGCTGACAATGGCAAAAACCGGTTGGACACCAGCAGAGCAGGATACTTACTTCAAATGGTTCAGTAATGCATTTAACTATAAAGGTGGTCGCAGTTACGTAGGCTTCATCGATAGGTCACGTAAACTGGCCTTGAAAAATGTACCGGAGGCTAAGAAAGATTATTTCGATAAACTTTCAGGAGCAGAAATGCTGAGTAAATCAGGTAATGATTTAATTACTGCAGCTACTCCGAAAGGCCCTGGACGCTTCTGGAATTTAAGAAATGGTTTGCCAATAGTAGAAAAAGAATTGACCGGACGCAATTTTGAGCAAGGCAAAGCCATGTTTGCAGCTACCACTTGTAAAGCCTGCCATACCATGAAAGGCGAAGGTGGCTCAGTTGGTCCTGATCTGACGCAATTAGGCACAAGGTTCTCGGCTAAAGATATGTTAGAGGCCATTGTTGACCCTAATAAAGCAGTATCAGACCAATATGCAGCTACGCAATTCAGTTTGAAAGGTGGTGGTTCAATTGTAGGCCGTCTGGTGAATGAAGATAAAACAGCCTATTATGTTTCGCAGAACCCTTATTCACCTGAAACCCTTGAAAAAGTGTTGAAAAAGAATGTGGTTTCTCAAAAACCGTCCAATGTTTCTATAATGTTTCAGGGGCTCATTAATAGCCTGAATGAGGAAGAATTTAAAGACCTGATGGCATACCTGATGTCGGGTGGTAATCAAAGCAATCCAATGTTTACAGCAAAAGCTGAAGCACAAAAATAATGATTTTTGAGGGTAAGGCGTGGCATACAAATACACAAGCGTGTCACGCTCGAACCTTCCTCAAAACAATAATAATACAATGAAAACAAAAAATATTTCTAAACTTAGCCAAGTAATTTTACTTTTCATTATCTTGCTAGCAGGTTGTAAAGTATCAAATTCGAGCTCGGGTGAAAAAGGTTTTAAGTCTATTTTTGATGGAAAAACACTGAATGGCTGGGAAGGAGATACTAAATACTGGCGTGTAGAAAATGGCAATCTGGTAGGAGAAATTACGCCGGAAACGCTACTCAAAACCAATTCATTTATTGTATGGAAAGGTGGAGAGCCGGGCGATTTTGAATTGAAAGGAGAATTTAACATTACCGAGAAAGGAAACTCAGGCATTAATTATCGTAGTGAAAAACTATTGGATATTCCTTATGCGCTAAGAGGTTATCAGGCTGATATTGATGGAGCCAATCGTTATACGGGCCAGAACTACGAAGAGCGTGGACGCACAACTCTGGCCTACCGTGGAGAAATTGCCAGTATCAACCCACAAAGCGGCACCTGGAAACCGGAAGACGTAAGAGCAAAAGTGCAGAGAAATGCCTGGACAGAACGCAAGGTTACCGGAAGTTTAGGAGAAAATGAAGCCTTGAAAACAAAAATCAAAAGTCAGGATTGGAATACTTTTCATCTGGTTATCAAAGGTAATCGTTTACAACACTATATTAATGATGTTTTAATGAGTGATGTAATTGATGAGGATTTAGTAAACGGAAAATCAAAAGGACTTTTGGGTGTGCAGGTGCACGTAGGCCCGCCTATGAAAGTACAATATCGTAATCTAAGATTAAAGCAATTATAAAATGATTAAGCTCGGTTGCCGTGTTTTATAACCGGCAATCGTTCAGTAGAATGATTACTATTTCTACGATTGGGTATTTCTCAAACTTTATAGTCTTTTTCATTTTGAAATATATCCTGCTATTAAATGCTCAGGAAAGATTTATACCTGGCAGGCAACAAACTAAAAATCAAATTGCATAAAGCTAAAAGCAAATGTCCGAGTGATGTCTGACAAACATCAAAAAAGTATCAGAAATATGAATGATGTAAAAAAAGTAGATTCGGTTCTATCAGGAGACACAGGGTGGAAAGATAAAATCTCAAATCCGGCTCAACTTGGTGGTATCGAAACATCTATTTTAGATAATGGCCTAGGACGTGGAAACAGAATTGCCTGGATAAATACTGGCACTGGGTTAAGATACAAAGTTGTTTTTGACAGAGGGATGGATATCGCCGATGCTTTCTATAACCAGCATAGTCTGGCATGGTTGAGTCATGGAGGATTCACTGCTCCGCAACCTCAATCAGACAAAGGAATTGACTGGTTGAGGACCTTTGGTGGCGGTCTGCTCACTACCTGCGGGCTTTCGCACACAGGCGGCCCCGAAAAAGATGAATTTGGTGAAAGAGGTATTCACGGACAAATCTCGAATACGCCTGCTGAAATTGAGTCAATTATTCAGCCAGACCCTGTTGCCGGGAAAATGGATATGAGTATTACCGGAATTATCAAGGAAACCAGAGTATTTGGCCCAAGTTTAGAGCTAAGAAGAACGATTTCCGGAACATTGGGTGAATCTACTATCAGAATCCGCGACGAAGTAATTAACCGAGGCAATACCCCAACTCCACTTATGGTTCTTTACCATTTTAATTTTGGTTACCCCTTAGTTGACGAAGGCACAGAGATATTATGGGAAGGCATCTGGCAACCACGTTTCGGGACTGAAAATGCTAAGATATTCAGAGAGGGGAATGATTTCAAAAAATGCCCTGCACCCATAGATGACCATCTGGGAACCGGTGAAGAAGTAGTATTTATTGACCCGGCAGCCAACGAAGCAGGCCGATGCGTTTGCGGACTCTCCAATGCTAAAATAGGCCTAAAGGTTGAGATAAACTTCAATAAAAACGAATTGCCGCATTTAATCAACTGGCAACATTGGGGTAAAGGCGAGTATGTAACAGGCATAGAACCTGCCACTAATCCATCGATAGGGCAGGCACAGGCAAGAGCCAAC
>CBIHRH010000012.1:0-21779 GCA_966212365.1 uncultured Emticicia sp.
CAGATTATATTTATTCACATTTCCACAGGGCTAATAATTTAAAACAACAATAAAATATTATTAATTTTTATTTTTTTTATTAAAGCATGAAAAGGTATCTGTTACTTGTTTTGATGTTGATTGCCGGAGTAAGTCTAAAGGCTCAAGACCTTGAATTGGCCAATGAGTATTTCAAACAAGGAGAATATGAAAAAGCCAAAGAGATTTATGTAAAGTTGTCGAAAGATAAAAATACGGTCAAGCTTGTCCACAACAATTATCTGCAAACACTCTACAAATTAAAAAACTGGGACGAGGCCGAAAAATTTCTGAAACGCCAGATTAAGGCTAATGAAAATCTCATTATCTACAAGGCAGATTATGCCCTTTTGCTAGAAATGACGGGCAAAGTGGACGATTCTCAAAAAGAATTCAACAATGTGATTGACCTGGCGGCAAAATCTGACGGGACACTTTACGAAATGCAGGACTTTTTGTATCGTAACAGCAAGACAGAGCAGGTAATTCAGTTGTTGAAAAAAGGCAGAGAGATTGCCAAAGACGATAATAAATATGCCATCTTCTTCGCCAGAGCGTATTTGTACAACGGTCAGAAAGAGCCGATGATTGACGAAATGTTGAAATATGGCCTGACAGAAGGCAACACAGATTACGTTAAAGCAACATTCCAGGATAATCTGAAAACCGATGCCGAAATAGATATGCTCGAAAAGGTGCTTTACAGCAAAGTACAGAAGCTTCCGAACGAGCAATACTATGCTGATGTCCTTATCTGGCATTTGATTCAACAGAAGGAGTTTTACAAGGCTTTTGTGCAAACCCGTGCTTTAGACAGAAGATACAAACTGGAAGGACAGCGAGTATTTGAGCTAGCGCAAACGGCTTTGGTGAATAAGGATTTCAAGAACGCCATTCAGATGTACGAATACGTGATGAAAGAGTACCCTGCAGGCCAGTATTACCCTTATGCCAGACGTAATGCCATCTTCTGCAAAGAAGAAGTCATAAAGACCACTTATCCGGTCGATTTGGCCTCTATCAGAACGCTTATTAAAGACTACCAAAGTCTCTTTACTGACTTAGGACAAAATCAGAAAACAATGGAGGCCTTGCGTAATACTGCACAGCTCTACGCTTTTTATCTGAACGAAAGAGATACGGCAATTACAGTACTTGAAAAAGCAATCAGCATTTCAGGGGCAGACAATAATTTCAGAGATAAATGTAAATTGGATTTAGGAGATATTTATATCCTGAGAAACGAGCCCTGGGAAGCAACTTTGCTTTATTCACAGGTCGAGAAATCTCAGAAAGAAGATATGTTGGGGCAGGAAGCAAAGTTGAAAAATGCGAAGCTTCACTACTACAATGGCGAGTTTGATTTATCGAAGGAGATTCTGGACATTCTGAAAAAGGCCACTACCCGTGAGATAGCCAACGATGCTATGCAATTGAGTTTGCTGATTCAGGATAATATTGGTTTAGACACAACAGAGGCAGCCATGCGAGAGTATGCCTCCATTGACTTATTGCTCTTCCAGAATAAAAATCAGGAGGCGATTGCGGCTTTGGAGAATGCTTTTCAAAAGTATAAAAGTCATAGCTTAGCGGATGAAATTCTCTGGTTACGGGCTAATACCTATATGAAAATCAACCAGCCCAATAAGGCTTTAGATGACCTGGAGTTATTGCGAAAAAATTATAACTTCGATATACTGGCTGATGATGCCTTATATCTGGAGGCAAAAATATATCAGGAGAAATTAGGACAGAAAGACAAGGCGATGGATTTGTACCGTCAAATTCTCCAAAACTTCCCTGGAAGTATCTATAGTGCTGATGCCAGAAAAAGATTCAGAAATCTACGTGGCGATACAATAAACTAAGGGTTTTCCACATTAATATTGTTAATAAGTCTCATAAGGTTGGCTTGTGAGACTTATTTGTTAAAGTATTGTTAAGTGAACCTCTACATACCTATTGATAAGAACTTTCCTCGTTATTCTTCATATAAGCTAAACAACGAAACACACCATGAGAAGTAGGTTATTCACATTGTCCACAATGTTATGCACATTTAGCTATGTGGCCAATGCACAATCTGAACAAACAAGAACTTTAGGCTATAATTACTATGGTCAGCGCATCAACGAAAAGGCTATTTGTAATATGGTAAGCTTTCGTTCGAAAGAGGTAGCTGAAAAAGCGGTAGATGAAATAGTGCGCAGAAGTGGATTAAAAAGGAATTTTTATGTGATGGAATGTCCTAATACCGACAACTGTTTTGCTGCAGTAAACGGACAAACCCGTCTGATTGTCTATGATGGAAATTTTATGAAGAAGGCCAATGATATAGCTAAAACTGATTGGGGTGCACTAAGCATATTAGCCCATGAAATAGGACATCATTTGCAGGGACATACGATTATTGAAGGTGGAAGCGACCCACAAAAAGAATTAGAAGCCGATGAGTTTTCAGGATTTGTGATGTATCAGATGGGTGCTTCATTGAAAGAAGCTCAGGCAGCTATCAGTAAATTAACCTCTGATTATGATGGTGGAACTCACCCACCAAGAAGCAGACGTTTAGCAGCTATTGAAAAAGGATATAATAATGCACAGGAATTATACCCGAATGTGAAGAAAAACGATGGAAGTACGATAACCTCGTTGCCAAATAAAAAATTACCCGAAGTTCAATATCCAACACAACCGCAACCTCAGCAAAGACCTGTTATTGTGGATAATATGGATAAGAATGTAAATAATCCGATAGACCCAATCAGAAGAACGGATGGAAATATGAGTGGTGCACCGGAAGTAGGCAGAATTGACCCGAATGCAGTGGATAACACAACATCAGGTTCACGTAATCCGGCTTGTATTGAAGGTGATTGTGATAATGGTTTTGGTAAAATGATTAATACCCGCTCGCAGGAAAGATATGAAGGCGAATGGAGAAATGGAAAACGCGAAGGCAGAGGCGTTGAGTATTATGCTGAGGGAGAGAAAAAATATGTAGGTAATTTCTTAGGTGGTAAATACAATGGTAATGGGACTTATTTCTACAAAAATGGGGATAAGTATGTGGGTAAATACAAGAACGGAATGATGAATGACGAACGAGGCTATTTTATTTATAATAATAATATGCGCTTAGTAGTAAAAGTAGAAAATAATAAGAAAACTGGAAGGGCCCTACGATTGTACCCGGATGGACGTAAAGAAGAAACGTATTTTGATAATGATGTGGAAAGAAAGACTTACAGGGACGCCAGTGGACGGATTATCAATACGTTTTAATGAAAATGTGAAAGCGGAGATAAATCAATCTCCGCTTTTTTTATCGGATTAGTGAAGAGGTTTGGAAAAAAATAAGAAAAAACTTTTAAATCAGACCCTATCCTATTTACCTTTGACCCCTCAAAATGATTTTTTTCTGATATGTCTTGGTTTAAGCGTACTGTCAAAGGAATTCAGACACCAACCGAAATGAAGCGTGAAGCGCCAGACGGTTTATGGTATCAATGTTCGAACTGTAAGAAAGTAATGCATACACGTGAGAATAAAAATAATGCCTATACATGTATTCATTGTAACTACCACGAAAAAATCGGCTCTGAAGCCTATTTCTCCATACTATTTGATGACGGAAAATTTACTGAATTAGACGCTAATCTGCGCTCGGGAGACCCGCTTAGCTTTGTAGATACAAAACCGTATCCGGATAGAATCCGCTCTACTGAAAAGAAATCAGGTTTAAAAGATGCTGCACGTACAGCCTACGGAAAAATGTCAGACCTTGACATTGTAGTTACCTGTATGGATTTTGCATTTATAGGTGGTTCGATGGGTTCGGTTGTAGGCGAAAAAATCGCAAGGGGAATTGAGTATGCTTTGAAGAATAAAATCCCATTCCTGATGATTTCGCGTTCAGGTGGCGCCAGAATGATGGAAGCAGGTTTTTCATTGATGCAAATGGCAAAAACCTCTGCGCGATTAGCACAATTAGCCGAAGCAGGTATTCCTTATATTTCGCTTTTAACTGACCCGACAACGGGAGGTGTAACCGCATCTTATGCCATGTTAGGCGATTTTAATATCTCTGAACCGCAAGCATTAATCGGATTTGCCGGGCCGCGTGTCATTAAAGAAACTATTGGTAAAGAACTACCAAAAGGCTTTCAGACAGCAGAATTTATTTTAGATCATGGCTTCCTTGATTTCATTGTGGATAGAAAAGATTTGAAAGATAAACTGGCAAGTTTGTTGAAAATGCTGGCTTAATTTTCGGTTTTTCATTTAGGGTAAATCATACTTATCAATCATCAACAAAGCAAGTATGAGACTTATCAAGCATCCTGTATTATGCAATTACTACGTTACATATCGCTGTAATGCTACGTGTAGTTTTTGTGATATATGGGAGAAACCTTCACCTTATATTACGCTTCAGAATTTCAGAGAGAACCTTCGTGACCTACGAAAATTAGGGGTAAAAGTTATTGATTTTACCGGGGGGGAGCCTCTACTGCATCGTGAATTAGATGTTCTGCTTGATGAAGCAAAAAAAGCAGGCATGATAACTACCGTTACTACTAATTGTCTGCTCTACCCAAAATATGCCGAGCGCCTGAAAGGTAAAATCGATATGCTTCATTTCTCTTTAGACTCTCCTGACGAAGGAGAACATAATCTTTCACGTGGAGTAAAATGCTTTGATAAAGTGATAGAATCAATCGCTATTGCCAAAGCGAACGGGGAAAGGCCGGATGTCTTATTCACAGTTTTTGAACAAAATGTGGATAAGATAGAAAGTGTGTGGAAAAAAATCACACAGCCAAATGATCTGGTTTTAATACTTAATCCGGTGTTTGATTATAATAGCGTACAAACAGGAGGAAGTCTTTCTGAACAGTCGCTTAAGCAATTACAATGGTGGGGTAAGCAAAAGAATGTATATCTTAATGAAGCATTCATTTCATTAAGACAAAATGGTGGAAATCATGTGGATAATCCCGTTTGCAAGGCCGCTTCTACTACTTTAGTAATCTCTCCTGAGAATAAATTAGTCCTCCCCTGCTATCATTTGGGTACAAAGGACTTTACTATCAATAATAATCTCTACGAACTATATCAATCAGCTGAAGTACAGGAGATTGTGGCTTTAGAGGGAAAATTGAAAGAATGTGAAGGCTGTGTAATTAACTGCTATATGCAACCTTCATTTGCCGTAGAAATCAATAAATATTTCTGGAAAGCGTTACCAAGTACTCTTAAATATAATTATATTAAAAGTACCTGGAAGCAGTTAATATAATTACTATTTGTGGCGCGAACTGGAAGTTCGCGGACTTAGCCAGGGGAATGATCAATGTATTGGCCCAAACATAGGCACAGGATCAATATATCCAAAAGCAACCGTAGGCTGTGTACCATTTACCGTCGAAATTGAAAAAACAGAGATTAACTCCCGAGATAGTCAATATATCTATATGTATATTGGCGGGCCTCCTATGAATACGGTTACGGCTAAATCTTTTACCTATACTACACCCGGTGCATATAAACTCATGCAGATTTCGTACAGAAATGATACCGGACAGGAACTAAGAGCGTGTGCGATTATTACTGTATTAGACACTTCTAAAATCGAAATCAATCCGAAGATTTGTGATAATAAAGTTAGTTTAAACCTGAGTGATATAAGAAAAAACGGAACTATTCCATATGATTACTGCTATATCAATTGGGGAGATGGTTCAGCTCTTGAAAAGGTCAATTTACCTGCTCCTCCTGTTTCGCACATTTACCTCAATAAGACAGACAAAAAAATCAGTGTAAAAGGTAGTTATATTGTAGAAGATTGTGGCGGAAGTACTCACATCAATCTAAAATTTCCTATTATAAACGAACCAAAAATTCAGGAACTGAGCAAAACCGGAGCAAACAAGTTTGCCATTAGCTTTAATAATGAAACGGGAAATGACTATTCCATTTTAGCCAATGGTCAGGTCTTACTTTCTCAAAAAGGAAAACTAGGACAAACATTGGCTTCTTTTGATAATCCCAATCCAAATGCCTGTTACAGCATTCAATTGCAAAATGCCTGTTTTACTAATACCACCTCTAAAGAGGTTTGTGATATTAACTTCCAAATAAACCCAACAGCAGAAGGTAATGAATTGACCTGGACGAAGCCTAATCTGGAATCTATCAAAAACTTTATATTGAGCAAGATTAATGGCCATCCAATTTCCGTTAATAGTACTTCTTATATTGATAAGGAGATTGCCTGCAATGAAGAGAATTGCTACCAGATAAGCTTTACAAGTAATGGAAGTAGTTTTATTAGTGAAAGACTTTGCGTTAAAAACAACGCGGTTCCATGTGAAACAGGTGAAAATCCCATTCATGTTCCTACCGCTTTTAGTCCGAACGATGATGGAATAAATGATAAACTGTTTTTGTATGGTGATTTAGAAAAATTCGTTAGTCTGAAAATATATAATCGTCGCGGGCATGTGGTAAAGCTCATAAACTATCCTTTTGAAGCTTGGAACGGTGATGAACAGCCAGCGGCTTTATATGAATATCTTTTGAAGTTTAAAAATATTGTCAACAAAGAAGTTACGATTCAAGGGACTATTATGCTGATAAAATAGATATTCTGTTTTCTTATTTCTTTAAGTATGAAAAAACTAATAACTTTTTATGTGTTCTGTTTACTGTGTTCAAATCCTATATTTTCTCAGATTCTAACTTTTAAGGAATTAATGGATTTAGCGAAATGTAGGAAACATGAATGTTTTGATAGTTATATCCTAAAAAAAGGGTTTAGCTTTTTAAAATCGGAAAAGTCTCTTCCGAAAGGGTTGGCATACAATTATGTTTCAAATGAGAAGTTTTTAGCCGCTGATTCATTAGTTAAAAATGCGGCAGGAATACTTTTTCTTAATAATTTGTCTGTTGAAACCTTTTTTAGAACTAATGTTAAGCAGCATTATCAATCCATTTTAAAAGAAATGAAATACTTAGGTTTTAAAGCCGAGAAGATGGAGTTTCCAAAAAATGGAGTCAGAGCTTATTATTTCAATTCCAAAATGGATGGGTATCAGGTTATTGTATCTGAATATCGTTTGGTAATAAAGGGCGGTTATTCATATGAAGTTAATGTACTAAAAAACACAGAAAAATAGGGCTAATCTTACGAAAACTTTCTTATGCTTTCATTTAAACCGAACAATTACATGCTTCGAACTTGAAACCGCATTCTCATCCTTGGTAGCCGGAAACCATTTCGGGCCATTTTTTATAATTCTGATAGCTTCTTCATCGCAACCATAGCCTAAGCTTTTTACAATAGTAAAGTCTGACAATTCGCCTTTTTCATTCACTATAAAGTTCACGATTACCCGGCCTTGTATATTCGCTTGTGCGGCTTTTGGTGGTCGTTTTGTGTTTTCATTCAGATAAACCTCGAAAGCTTCCCAACCAAATTCGGGTTTGGCATCGGTAATTACTTTCTCAAACATTCCATCTCTTGGGATACCCGCAGGAACTTTTGATTTACTTGGTAGATTGATATTATGCTCGCTATAGATAATTTTATTCGGCAGATTGTTAAAAGGCACCTCCATTTGAGGCATAAATTGGCTGTTAAAGATAATTATATCTCCTCTTCGGGCATCTTTTAAGTTAAACTTACCTTCTTCATCTGTCTTGATTCCATCTGCTTTGCCTTTTATATTTATGGTTACATCTTTCATTGGCTCATTATCACCATCTACTACCATGCCAGATATAGCTGCCCCTGCCAATCGGCCTGCGCCACCTAAAGCCCTACTTTTACTTTCTATCTTCGCTTCATCATCTCTGTCTGCTCCCGTTTTCTTTTCTAAAGCTATTGGCGCCGAAACTACTGGCGAAGGAGGTGGCACTTCGGTGGCTATTTTGTCCGTCTCATTGTTTTTAGTAATTACACTCGACTCTGCCTCTTCTATAGTGGGCGGCGGTGATTCTCTTTCTACTGCCTGTGCTTGATTACTATTTTGATACGCTTGTATTCGTTTTTCAGCTACATGCGGTATATTTTCTCGCTTGCTTAAAGCTGTATTATCTTCTTTAGCAATAGGAGTACTGGCTGCAGGTTCTGACAAATTATCAGTAGACGTTTTGCTTACTTCCATTAAAGCAGTATCTGCTTCATTCTGCTTATCATCCATTAAATAATACGTTCCTGCAAATACGAGTATCAAAGCCGCTGCAATGCTAACAGGCTTCCAGATTCTACTTATGGCAAAAATAGGTTTGGGTTTATTGGCCGTTTGGTTAATTCTGTTTCCTAATCTTGCCTTTAAATCCGTGAGATTTTTATTAGTAGAAACTTTGTCTTTTTTGATTTCAGAGAATCCCACGGCAGCATCGGTATAGAAAGGTTGCTCGAGTAGAATTTTTTCTACCCGATGCATTTCCTGAGCTGTCATTTCTCCGGCTTCATACCTTTTCAGGTCTTCAGCTGTAAGTATATTCCATTCAGAAGTAGATATGTGCTTTTTCTTTGCCATTATTGGTTCTTTTCCATACAAATTTTCAGATTTCGCTTCCCATTCTGAACATAGCTTTTCACTTTATTCAAATCGAATCCTGTTTGGCCGGCAATATCTTTGTAACATTTTTCCTGCAGATAAAATAATTCTATACAAGATTTCTGTTCACGTTCCAACTTGCCAATACAATTCTCGAGTTTCTGCAAATTACCCTCCAAATCTATCTCTTCATCTGTTAGATGCACAAATGGTTCATTTTCCACAAAATCATCGTCTGAAATTTCTAAACCGCCCACTTCTATTTTTCTGGATCTTAGTTGCATCAGACAATAATTACGGGCTACACTATGCAACCAGCTCTTAAAATTACTTACTTGGTGTTTCTTCAAATCACCAATCAACTGCTCGAAAATCTCCATTGTGGCATCTTTGCTTTCTTCTTCATCGCGCAGATACTTGTAACAAACTGCAAAAACCATCTCCATATTGCGCTCATACAATTCTCCCAACACATTCAAATCGCCACTTGCCTGATAGGCTGCTATATATTCAGCATCAGTCTGCGGTTTTGATTTACGTTTGAAAAATTGCATGTAGCTAATCGTTTTTCGGAAGTTCAGAAAACAAATTTAATTTTTTTCTAAATTTTTTATGGAATTTTTATAAAGTCTTCATCAATAGGGAAAATCACGAAGATTTCATGTTTTTAAAATTACCCCAGCGCCATGAAAACTTCTAACAAAATTGATTGGGGATTATAAAATTATGGGAATTAAATTATTGCTTCTGACTTTGACACTCTATCTAGGGTTCATTTTTACGCAAGAACGTACAATTACAGGTACAGTTACTTCCGCTGATGATAACTTTCCTTTACCAGGAGTTAACGTTTCGGTAAAAGGAACCAATACGGGTACAGTAACCGATGCAAATGGTAAATACAGTATCACGATTTCGACTTTACATAGTACTTTGGTTTTTAGGTTTGTTGGCTTTACTACTAAAGAAGTAAAAATAACAGATAAGAAATCTGTATGGAATGTAAAATTGGAATCAGATGCTGCGGCATTACAAGAAGAAGCGGTGGTAGGATATGCCGAAAAGCGATATGATAATGAAGCTAAGTCTATCCATATGAACAAGGCTAAAGCAATGCCCGGAGGTGGTTTGTACGCACCTGCACCTATGATGAACAGTATAGCGACCGCAGATTATAATACAGAAGAATACAGTACTTTTGATGAGAATGTTTTTCACGAAACCAAGAAAGATGCGCTGACTACTTTCTCAATTGATGTGGATAGAGCTGCTTATAGCAATATGCGCAGAATGATTAATAATGGACAATTACCTCCGAAAGATGCCATTCGAATCGAAGAAATGATTAACTATTTTGATTATAGCTATGAGCAGCCCAAAGGTAAAGACCCCGTGAGTTTCCAGACTGAAATCTCAGATTCACCCTGGAACAAAGGGTTGAAGCTATTGCATATTGGTTTACAGGCCAGAAAAATTCCTACTGATAATCTGCCTGCTTCTAATCTGGTTTTCCTGATTGACGTGTCGGGCTCGATGAGTAATTATAATAAGCTACCTTTATTGAAACAAGGTTTTAAATTATTAGTGGATCAATTACGCCCGAAAGACCATGTAGCCATTGTGGTTTATGCAGGGGCCGCCGGGATGGTATTACCATCAACTTCGGGTAATGAGAAAAACAAAATAAAAGAAGCTTTGGAGAATCTGCAAGCTGGTGGTTCAACAGCCGGGGGAGAGGGAATTAAACTGGCTTATAAAATTGCTCTGGATAATTTCATTAAAGGCGGCAATAACAGAGTAATCTTAGCCACTGACGGAGACTTTAATATTGGTACATCAAGCGAGGCTGATTTAAAAACACTGATTGAAAACAAAAGAGAATCGGGCGTTTATCTGAGTGTTTTAGGCTTTGGAATGGGTAATTATAAAGATAACAAAATGGAAACCCTGGCAGATAAAGGTAATGGCAACTATGCCTATATCGACGATCTACAAGAAGCCCAAAAGGAATTTGTTACTGAATTTGGCGGAACCCTCTTTACCGTAGCCAAAGATGTCAAACTACAATTAGAGTTTAACCCAAAATATGTTAAAGCTTATCGTTTGATTGGCTATGAAAACCGTCGTTTAAACAATGAAGACTTTAATGACGATAAAAAAGATGCCGGAGAGATGGGCTCGGGGCATACCGTTACTGCCATTTATGAGATTATTCCGGCAGGCGTTGAGAGCCAATATTTAGCTAACGCTGACCCTTTGAAATATCAGGAAAACAAGAATCTGACTAACATAGGTAATTCAAATGAAGTATTGACGATTAAACTCCGCTATAAACTACCTGACGAAAATACAAGTAAACTCATTGAACAAGTGGTGTTTGACAAACATACAGCTTTTGACAAAACGTCAGATGATTTTCGTTTAGCCGCATCCATTGCAGAGTTTGGTTTGTTATTAAGACAATCGAATTTTAAAGGTAATGCGAGTTATGAACATATCATTGCAACTGCCAGATTGGCCAAAGGGAATGATGAAGAAGGTTATAGAGCAGAGTTTATCAAACTGGTAAAGATGGCGCAATTACTGTCAGGTAAAGAGTTAGCCCATGATAACTAGGCAAAAAGAAGCCCTGACCAACGTCAGGGCTTTTAATCTTATTTGCAACTATATGTAAAGGTTTGTTCTTCTTTCTCAGTACCCATAGATGTTTTTCTTGATATGGTCATTTTTAAAGGATATCCTTCGGGAGAATATGCATAATCATAAGTACCCGGCACATATTCTTCTGTAAAAGGCGAATATATCTTATCACTTAAAATATTATTTGTATTAAAATAGTAGGTGATATTCAGTCCGAAATCTGCTCCCATAAGTATTAGTGGTAAAAACGCTTTTGCCAGGTTTGCATTAACGTAAGCATTTGATTTATCATCAAATTTTAAATTTTCTACAAGGGTCGTTTTTTCTCCATCCTCTACAAGTATCACCTTTGTTATATTATTCTTTCCATCGTACTCCAACAAATAGTCATAAAAACCCTCCTGATCAGGCGATGTTTCTCGTACTTTTTCCACCAGGCCTTTTGCATTAATAGTAAGAGCATATTCAATTATGGCATCGTCAAAATCAGGATCTTTTATTTCATATTTTATTTTCGACATATTTCCTTTGCCATCATATTCATAATAAAGTGTTTCTGAACGATTAATGCCTGAAGAAGCTGGAGCATTTATTTTAGTAAGACGATTATTCTCATCATATTCAAAAGTTGTTTTTTCACCGTTGTCCTCTCTGCTTTCAATCAGATTTTTTGAGTTATAAGTAAGTTTAACAGTTGATGCATCATCTGGGTCTGCCGATGTAGTTTTTATTTCTTTTATATAACACTTATTCGTAGCATTGGGATTGTTCGGGTTACCTGGGTTTCCATTTGGATCTGAGGGATTAACAACCCCATCCGGATTAGTTAACATTCCACTTTCGTCACCGCAAGATATTAAGGTAAATGTTGATAAAGTTGCAATAATCACAGACAGTAAAGTTTTTTTCATAAGACAATATTTAGTGTTTGTTAAATTTCTGACAAAATTACAAAAAAAAATAATCATAACAACTTTCATTCCAAAGCCCGAAAGTTCTGATTATCAGACTATTATTATTTCACTTGCCCTTAAAAACAGGTTTGCGTTTCTGCAAAAAAGCCATCACACCCTCGGCAAAATCATGGGTTTTACCCAATAAATCCTGATGAATAGCTTCCTGTTCCAGTATTTCATCCAGATTACTGTTGAACGATTGATTCAACACCTTTTTCATCAGACCGATTGACCTCGTAGCTGAGTTTTTATAAACTGCTACCAACTCACCAACTACTGCATCAAGTTCCTCATAAGCAACGGCTTTGGTTATCAATCCTATGTTCAGTGCTTCATCCATATATACTTTGCGGCCGGTACTACATAATTCAAACGCTTTTTGCATACCTATGATGCGTGGTAAGAAAAACATTGAGCCTGCATCTGGCATTAAGCCAATGCCAACAAACAATTCACTCATATAAGCATCCTGATTAGCAACTATAATATCACAAGCCAGTGCTAATGACATACCTGCCCCGGCAGCTATTCCGTTCAGGCGACAAATAACTGGTTTTTCAGCATTTCTGATAGCTTTAATCATTGGATTATAATTGTCTCTGAGAGATTCACCTAATGACGTCAGTCCTTTATCTAATCCTGCTTTTAAATCTGCCCCCGAACAAAATGCTTTATCGCCAGTACTTGTCAACACTATCACTCTAATAGCTTCATCCTGACCGGCTGTTTCAATAGCTTTTGTTATTTCTTTTATTAACTCTGTGCTTAGCGCATTAAACACTTGTGGCCTATTAAGCGTTATCGTTACAGCACCCTCCGAAACCTCATAGATGATATTATCGTACATAACTGATAGTCAAGTTTTTATTAATTGATAAAATTTATTGCATCTAAAAATTGTTATATTAAATAGGCAATAGATACACAAAATTGCCAACTAATGTGACTTTACAAAACATTTTTATTGAATATTTATAGGAATTCATATTGAAGCAATATATTTGCGAACTTTTTTTAATAATTCTCCAAAATGGAAGTGAATCAACCGTTAAACGGTAATGGTAGTGGTCATCACAATCATAATCTTGACAAAGTTTCTGCTGCAGGTCTGTTAATCGCATTCGGCATTATTTATGGGGACATAGGTACTTCTCCACTATACGTACTAAAAGCAATTGCTGGAAGTGAGCCAATTAATCAAGAGGTTATCTATGGCGCCTTGTCGTGTATTTTCTGGACATTGACCATGCAGACGACTGTTAAATACGTAATTTTAACTCTTAGAGCGGATAATAAAGGTGAAGGAGGAATTTTAGCCTTATTTGCGTTAGTACGCAGACATGCCAGATGGCTCACAGTTCCTGCTATTATTGGTGCAAGTGCTTTATTAGCTGATGGTATTATTACACCCCCTATTTCTGTTACTTCAGCTATTGAAGGGCTTCGTATCACGTTCCCTGAAATAACACAAGATACAATAGTAAAAATTGTATTAGTAATATTATCTGGCTTATTTCTTGTGCAGATATTGGGTACAAAAAAAGTTGGTTTTTTATTTGGCCCTTTAATGTTTTTGTGGTTTAGCATGTTAGCGGTTTTAGGTATAAGCTGGATAATCCGGGATGCCAGTGTTTTGAAAGCCTTAAACCCTTATTATGCTTATGAGTTGTTAGTGAACCATCCCGGTGGATTCTGGTTATTAGGTGCTGTTTTTCTTTGTACTACTGGTGCCGAAGCTCTTTATTCTGATTTAGGGCACTGCGGCAGAGGGAATATCAGAGTAAGCTGGATCTTTGTTAAACTTTGTCTGATTTTGAACTACCTCGGACAAGGTGTGTATGTGATGCAATTCGATGGTCAAAAGGCTGCAAATATCCCGAACTTTAATCCCTTCTATGGTTTGATGCCGGAATGGTTCTTGCCATTTGGTATCGTGATCGCAACTTCAGCAGCTATTATAGCCAGCCAGGCTTTGATTAGTGGTTCGTTTACGCTGGTTTCTGAAGCTATTCGCCTGAACTTCTGGCCGAAGATTAAAGTAAACTACCCATCTGATCAGAAAGGACAATTATATGTACCCAGTATTAATATCTTACTTTGGATAGGATGTCTTGGTGTTGAATTGTATTTTTTCAATGTAGCAAAAGAACGAACTTTAGCTGGTATTCCAACTGATACTTCTTCTGCAATGGAAGCAGCTTATGGTCTGGCTATTACTCTGACTATGTTAATGACCACCATGCTGATGTCTTATTACCTTTACGCAAAAAAATATAATTTGTGGGGAGTAATATTATTTATGATGGTCTATTTCTTTATTGAGGGGGCATTCCTGATAGCTAACCTTGAGAAATTCCCTCATGGAGGTTATGTTTCTTTAATTATTGGTGGTATTCTGGCATTGGTAATGTATATCTGGATAATGGCGTTTAATATCAAAATGCGTTTAACAGAATACGAGAAACTGGACAAATATGTAGAATCTTTGAAAGAATTAAGTGAGGATATTACCGTCCCGAAATACGCTACCCACCTTGTCTTTTTGAGTAATGCGTCTCGCGCTTCTGAAATTGAAACTAAGATTATTTATTCAATTTTCCAGAAGCGACCTAAACGTGCTGACGTGTACTGGTTTGTGCATGTTGATACGTTAGATGACCCTTATACAATGGAATATAAGGTAAAAACTATTGCGCCTGACGATGTATATAAAGTCAATTTCCGTTTAGGTTTCCGTGTACCTCATAAGGTAAACCTGTATTTCAAAAAAGTATTGGAGGACATGGTGAAGTGTGGAGAGGTAGATATCAGAAGCCGTTATGAGTCTTTGAACAAACATAATGTAATTGGTGATTTCCGCTTTGTTGTATTAGAGAAATTCCTTTCGTATGATAATCAACTTCCATTTGGTGAAAATCTGATTATGAAAGCTTATTTCTTCATTAAAGGCTTCACACCATCAGAAGATAAATGGTTTGGTTTGGATAGTAGTGCTGTAAAAGTAGAAAAAGTGCCTTTAGTAATCCGTCAGGTTGAAAACGTGAATTTGAAACGTGTTCCGTGGCAGGCTAATAGTTAATACATAAAACCTCACATATGCGTATTTTAATCACAGGGGGAGCCGGATTTGTAGGCTCTTCTTTAGCTATTGCGTTAAAACAAAATTATCCTTCTTACGAAATCTTCTGTTTAGATAATCTTAAAAGAAAAGGGTCAGAACTCAACGTAGCTCGTCTGGGAAAACAAGGTATCAACTTCATTCATGGCGATATTCGCAGTAAAGAAGATTTTGATACTTTGCCTATTGTAGATTCGGTTATTGAAGCTTCGGCTGAGCCATCTGTATTGGCAGGATTAAACGGTTCACCTGATTATCTGATAAATACCAATCTTTTCGGTACAGTTAATTGTCTGAATTATGCGGTAAAATGTAAAGCTAATTTTATCTTTCTTTCAACCAGCCGCATTTATCCGATAAAGACGATTGAAACCTTGGATTTTATTGAGTCTGAAACACGTTTTGAATTAACTGATAATCAGAAAATAAAAGGAGTATCAGCAAAAGGAATAGCTGAAGATTTCCCTTTAGATAGCGCTAGGTCTTTATATGGAACAACCAAATTGGCATCTGAATTAATTATTCAGGAATATAACGAATTCTATAATCTGAAAACGGTTATCAACCGTTGCGGGGTATTAACTGGCCCCTGGCAGATGGGGAAAGTTGACCAGGGTGTAATGGTACTCTGGATTGCCAAACACTTTTTTGAGCAACAATTAGCCTACATCGGTTATGGCGGAACAGGTAAACAAACCCGAGATATACTACATGTAGCTGATTTATACCGTCTGATTGACTGGCAATTGCACAATATCGACAAAGTAAATGGTGAGATCCTGAATGCTGGTGGTGGGGTAGAAGTAAGTGTATCGTTACAGGAATTGACTAAGATTTGTCAGAAAGTAACAGGTAAAACCATTCCTATCAACACTGTAGCTGAGAATCGTCCGGCAGATATTAGATTGTATATTACTGACAACTCCAAAGTAACTGCCCTGACAGGCTGGAAACCTGAAATTGGCGTTGAGCAGATTGTAACTGAGATTCATGAGTGGTTGGCTGAAAACAGAGAAGCTTTAGAGCCGATACTTAAATAAGGCTGAAATATCCTCACTCTCTAAATCTCCCTCTCCTTGAATGAGGAGAAGGAGACTTAGAGGGTGAGGTAATCTATGCTGAATACGCTTTTACAGTCTCAAAGAAACACTTCACTTTTTCAGGGTCTGTATCTGGATAAACTCCATGACCCAGATTGGCTATATATCTTTGTGTTCCGAATGCCTTAAGCATCTTTTTGGTTTCCTTCTCAATATCTTTAAATGAGCCATATAAAACACAAGGGTCTAAATTCCCTTGTAAAGTTTTATTCGGAATCGTCTTTCTTGATTCTTTAATATCCATATTCCAGTCTAAGCCTACTACATTACAATTCAGCTTTGCCATGTCTTTGCGGGCAAAGAAAGCACCCTTGGCAAAAACCGTTACCGGAACTTCATCAATGGCATTACAAATCTGGGCGATATAAGGCAACGAGAACTTTCTGTATTGCTCCGGCGATAAGATACCTGCCCATGAATCGAAAATCTGCAATAAATCGGCTCCATGGCGCGCTTGGGCTTTCAGATAAGTAATTGTACTATCTGTTATCTTTTGAAGCAGCAGATGGGCTAATTTGGGCTGAGAATATAACATCTTCTTAGCCGTAGAAAAAGTCTTCGAGCCTCTGCCCTCAACCATATAGCAAAAGATGGTAAAAGGCGCGCCTGCAAAACCAATTAAAGGTACTCTGCCATTCAGTTCTTTCTTTACTATATCAATCGCTTCAAGCACATATCCTAAATCGGTTTCAGGGTCGCTTACTTTTAAAAAAAAAAAAACTTTTTTTTATTGTAATAAGTTTGGGAAGATAGGGCCGTTTGGTTAGATAAATTAAAATGGTTTACCCAAATCCTCAGGTACAACCAGAATATCAGAGAAGATGATCGCCGCATCTGTTTTCAGAATATCAACCGGCTGAATAGTTACTTCGGCTGCCAATGCAGGTGTAGTAGCTAAGGTGATAAAACTTCCGGCTTTTGCTCTTACCTCGCGGTATTCGGGTAAAATTCTACCTGCCTGACGCATCATCCAGACTGGCACACGTTCTACGTGCTCACCCTTTGCCGCACGTAAAAGCAAATCGTTCTGTAATTTCATGCCGCAAAGATAAGAACGAAAGGCCTATTCTCCAATCAACCCGTCAGACATAAAAAAAGCCATGAGCTAGCTCATGGCAATTACTTAAAACCGTTGAATTTTACTAGGTGTTTACGATTCTAATTATTTACAGCATCTGACGTTAAAAAATCCTTTCCTGTGCGGGATTTATTCTTTTCCAGTTCTTTCTTTAAATAGTAGGCCGGAAAAACGCCTTTATATCGGTTGACGTATTTGTTCTTGCTATCTAATTGAACCAGCGTCGGATAAGCATCGATATTGTACTTATCTGCTATATCCATGCCATCAAAGGTATCAATATTAACTTTATATACCAAAAAGTTTTTGTTAATATATGCAGCAAATTCAGGATTGGCAAATGTTTCGTTTTCCAGCTTGCGGCAGGGTATACACCACGTAGCCCAGAATTCCAGAATGATTGGCTTTTTTTGCTTTCTTGATTCCCGGAGAAGGTCGTCGTAGGAGCCATCGTAAAACCTTACTTCATTGAGCTCAACTTTTTTTTCATTTTTGTAGGAAGCTAACACGATTAGCGCTATTCCTAAGAAGCCTAGCACTTTTAGTTTCATTATTTTTATGAGTTTCTGTTAATAAATGGGGTCATAAAACACGTAAAAGACCCGGAAATTGATATTTTTAATCAATTACAAATATTAAGCCATTTTTTTCCTGATTTTTGTAATCCACTTTAATAACGCTTACAGATTACTCGTCATTATGAAAATTTCAATGATTGGTGCTGGGAATGTAGCCTGGCATTTGAGCATGGCTTTCGAAAATCACCATCATCAGGTATGTGAAGTATATAGTCGCCAGTTGGCCAAAGCTAGGGCATTAACCTCTATGCTATATCAGGCTAACGCTACAACTGAACTGGATTTCTCGGAGAGTGAGGCAGAGTTATTTATATTGGCTGTATCTGATGATGCTATTGCAGAAGTTTGTTCAATGCTGGTTTTACCGGAGAATGCTATTCTGGCGCATACCTCAGGTACTAAGAGTCTCGAAGATTTGCAGAAATTAATGCTCACCCATCACGACCTGCCTATTCGTTGTGCGGTGTTTTATCCTTTAATGACTTTCAGTAAGCAGAAAAAAATTAATATAAACGAAGTGCCTTTTTGTATTGAAGCGGATGAAGAAGTGGCTGAAAATCAATTGGTAAAATTAGCGCAAGGATTAAGTAAGACTGTTTATCTGGTTAGTTCGAAAGAAAGAAAAGTATTACATGTGGCCGCGGTTTTCGCCTGCAATTTCACAAATCATTTATTAGCATTAGCTAAAGAAATCACCGGCGATGAAGACCTTGAATTTGATTTATTGAAACCTTTAATCAAAGAAACTTTTCAGAAGGCTTTGGCAGTAGAACATCCGGCTGATGTACAGACTGGCCCGGCTGTAAGAGGGGATAGGTCAACGATGAATAATCATTTGATTTACCTGAAAGATCGGACTGATTTGTTTGAGATATACGAAATCATGAGTGAAAGTATCCAGAAATGGCATGCCTGAAAATGTTAGAGACAAGGACTAGGAGTCCCCGCAATGCCTTGTCTCTACAGGGTATATTCAAGATTTTACTATTGCTTAGTAAAGACCTTCGCAACGGTTGATACAATCTAAGTCTTCGAAAGCAACTTTCAAACGACTAATCATGCTTTCTTCACCTTTACGCAACCATACACGTGGATCGTAATATTTTTTGTTTGGTGAATCAGCACCTTCCGGATTACCTAATTGCGCTTGAAGATATCCTTCTTTGTCTTTGTAATATTTCAGGATACCTTCCCAGGTTGCCCATTGTACGTCGGTATCGATATTCATTTTCACTGCACCGTATTTGATAGCCTCTCTGATTTCTTCACGTGAAGAACCTGAACCACCGTGGAATACGAAGTTAACCGGTAATTCACCCGTTCCGAATTTTTGTTGGATATAATCCTGAGAGTTCTTCAGAATGATTGGTTGAAGTTTCACGTTACCTGGTTTGTAAACCCCGTGAACATTACCAAAAGCAGCTGCGATTGTAAAGTTTGGAGAAATTTTTAATAGTTCTTCGTAAGCAAAAGCTACTTCTGATGGTTGCGTATATAGTTTTGAACTATCAACATCTGAGTTATCAACGCCATCTTCTTCACCACCTGTTACGCCTAGCTCGATTTCAAGAGTCATACCCATTTTGGTCATTCTCTCAAAGTATTTAACACATATCTCAATATTCTCTTCGATTGGCTCTTCTGAAAGGTCAATCATGTGAGAGCTGAATAATGGTTTACCATGTTGTGCAAAATATTTTTCACCTGCATCTAATAAACCGTCGATCCATGGTAATAATTTTTTTGCACAGTGGTCAGTATGTAAAACTACCGGAATGCCATACATTTCGGCAATCTGATGTACGTGTATAGCGCCTGAAACTGCTCCGGCGATTGCTGCTTCCTGATTTTTGTTTGGTAAAGATTTACCTGCATAAAAAGAAGCACCACCATTTGAGAATTGAATAATAACTGGTGAGTTAACAGCTTTAGCAGCTTCCATCACACCATTTACTGAATTAGTTCCTACAACATTAACAGCGGGTAGGGCATAATCATTTTCGTTAGCGTGGCGTAACAGAGCAGCAAGTGCTTCACCTGTAACTACGCCCGGCTTAATCAAAGATTGACTCATGGTAAGTATTTTGAATTTTAAAAAGAAAAAATATTATTATAACTGTCAATGAAGTCTGATAATGAATTTTTACGCAAATTAGCTATTTTTGAAAACATTGGTGCTCAAAATGCTGAAAATTTGCGCTAACGTATATAGTTTTAATCGATTCTAAATTTGTTAAATAAAATAGTTTCAAAGATTTTAATGTATCGTTCCTGAGAGAATCTAAAGTCTTTTGTTGACTGTTTTGTATAATAGCCGCCACTATTTCATTCTAACTATATATCCTCAAGTGGAATAACTTATTCAATAATGTTAAATCTATCTAAAATGAAATTAAGCTAACCTATCTTCATTTGTACATTTTTGTTTTATATTTAATTAAAGGCCTTTTAGAAAGAATGGCCTATTCTTGTTATTTATTTCTTTAGCATAAAGGTCATAGCTTCTGAAAATGTAGTCACGTCGTAAATGTCTGCATTCTTGCTCAGATAATCTAAAAAAGCACGATGGGTTTCTTTGGAAATTTTAAAGAACTCTCCACCCACTCCGTGGAATTGGTAAACACCCATTCTACCATTTTTCCTTACGTTCTCAGCAAAAGTTATTAATTCATTTAGTGTAGTTCCTTCTTCCACAAACCAGCTGGGAACATGCATTGGATGCGTGTTTTTTAAATCTATAATAATACTCATTTTGTCACCACCAATCCGACCATACTTCACTAACCCTTTTTCGTAGATAATCCTTGAGTAATCTGTCTGCCCAACAAAAACGTTGTTACAGGGGAAGGCAAAAGACCTTACTTTTCGCTTGGGGTCTATTAAGGTCAAAATTGAATTTTGAGTAGCAATCTCCATTTCTATTTTATTAACTGTATAGTTATCAATAGCAAAGGCCTGAGCAAATCCAAATTTTTCAGGACAGGGATGAAAAAGGGTATGATTGGCTAGTTCATGACCATTTATAGCGGCGTGACTCCACCCACTAACAGCTCTTGAAGTTTCTGCCAACACATTTGAAGATCCCTGAATGGAATTCAAAAAAAATGTAGCCTTTAACCCCACAGAATCGAGTTGTGGCAATACTGTTGACAGATGGGAGTCCAGCCCATCATCATAAGTTAAGCAAATAAGGGCTTTGACAGATTTATTTGATTTCGATGGCTGAGCATGTACCAAAATTATCTGCCCCATTAGAAGGAATAGTATTAAAAGTATCTGTCTCATATCTTTTTGAATGTTTAATTACTGTCACATTTATTGCAAGATAATCATTCTGCACGTCATTACTTTTTCTCATAAAGGGCCTTAATATCCGCTGGAATATCCACATCCTTTATAATCGTTTTCTTTTTGTCAGTCATTCGCCATCTATGTAACCAGGGAAAACCTCCGCTAGTCAACACAGTATCTTTATGCTTGTAAATTTCATCGGTTAAGGCTTCGTCTAAAGTAATGAACGAAAAGCCTTTGTCAGTCATTACCTTACACAATTCGTCGAAATAATCTGCATTGAGCGCATTCGCATGGCATAGAAAAATATGTTTGATAGGACGGCCGACTACTTCTTGTGTTAGTTTCAGGTAGTAATCAAAATATTCTTTGTTGTGTTGGATATACTTTTCTGCCACAGTTTTCATCAATTCTTTATTACCTGCTCGCA